>CAYSGX010000307.1:0-4199 GCA_964430605.1 uncultured Chitinophagaceae bacterium | reverse complement strand
GTAAATATTTATCTTCAAGATATTAAAAACTTATATTCAGATTTGCCATGAATATAATTATTTCTTTAGTAATGGTTTGATGTTTATTGTTAATATTTACATGGTAATTAATCTTCTATAATTATATGGTAGTGTCTCAGTTTAAAATTTTATTGTATTAAATCTATAAGGTTTAAAAAACCTTATAGATTTTGTCAAAGCAAAATGATACACTACCCAAAGTTGTGGTTTTTTATTGTGCAGATATGCCTGAACAAAAGCAATATAGCTTTATACCGAAATACCGAAACTATTTATATATAAACAGCTTTTTTGTGGAAGTCAGATTTTTCTTGCTGTCAGTAATTTTTAATAAATGATAGCCATTTCCCAAATTGTTCAAATCTATTTTAGTGAGATTACCGTCAACAAGCACAGATGATGATACTTCATTTCCTACAACATCAAAAATCTGACATTCATAAGCGTTTGTATTATTTGTTTCTATGTAAACATATTGTGAAGCAGGATTGGGGAAATATTTTATCTGAATTTCGTCAATATCATTAACATTGGTTACAATAAACTCTTTAGAACATTCCTTATCAACATACGGATAGCTTCCTAATAGAGCGTTACCGCAACACAACACGTTATAATACGGAAATTCAGGAACTGCTGTTAAATTTTCACATAAAATTCCTTCGGGCAAAAACCAATTATCATAAACAGGACCCAAATGCTCAAATATTCTGGTTTCATTATAGCCGAAACCTGTAAATGATAAAGGTTTAATATCTATCCATTGTAATGAATCATTGTTGACTAACATTTTTCCTTTGCCTGTGATTATATGTGTTGAAGAATCGCAACCAAAACCACTTTGTCTCACTCCAAAATTCAGGGTGTCATTAATATTAGCTCTGAAAGTCCATAATAATACTTCGCTGCTGTCTGACAAATAAAACATACTGTCATTATCATATCTGATAAAAAATTCTGACTCTACAACGTAATAATCATCATTATACGGAAGAAAAGGCACTACCTTCTGTAACAGTTTAATTTTAGCGTAATCTTTATTGTCAATAATGGTATCGCCTTCTTTAAACATAATCTTATCCCTGAGGAACGTCCTCTCTATATAACTCCATGTGCTTCCATCAGGAATTCCATTAGAATATGCACATAAGCTGATTAAAAGCAACAGGAAAGCAAATATGTTTTTCATAACACAGATTTTTACTAAGTTAGTATTTTTCGTTTAGAAGAAGATAGCCCTCTTTGTTTTTTTACGCCTTGACAAACAAAACTGGTTAACCCCGAATACCACTTTTTTCATAGCTTCGGTTTTTAATTATAAAACAAACTGAAAAATATGCCTTACGAATTTTTAATTTATGAAGTAGCCGATAATGTCGCTACCATTACCATGAATCGTCCTGATGCGCTGAATGCTTTCAATAATGAATTGACTTTTGAGTTGCAAGACGCTTTTAAAGAAGTAGCCAAAGATAAAAATGTGAGAGCCGTAGTGCTTACCGGTGCCGGCAAGGGTTTTTGCAGCGGGCAAGATTTAAAAGCTACACGTGGCGATGATTTCAAGGGCTTTTCCGATTCTATTCACAAGCGTTACAATCCATTGATTCGCGCCATGCGCAATTTGCCTAAGCCTGTTATCTGCAAGCTGAATGGCGTGGCGGCAGGCGCGGGCGCTTCACTGGCATTGGCCTGCGATTTTATTATTGCTTCAGAAAAAGCCAGTCTTATTGAGGTGTTTGTAAACATCGGCTTAGTGATGGATTCAGGCTCGTCTTTCTTTTTGCCAAAGCTGGTTGGGCCGCAACGGGCTTTTGAATTTGCTTCTATGGCTACCAAAATTTCTGCACAAGAAGCGCATAAGCTGGGCATGGTAAACCGTGTGGTAGCATCTGAAGAGTTAGATAGTGTAACTGCTGAAATTGCCAACTACTATGCAAACGCTCCTACCAAAGCAATAGGCCTAACCAAAAAAATGATTAACAAATCGCAATTTGCCGATTTAGAAACCATGCTCGAATATGAAGCCTATATGCAAGATATTGCAGGCGCTTCGCATGATTATAAAGAAGGTGTAGCCGCATTTTTAGAAAAGCGCACGCCCGAATTTAAAGGCGAATAATAATATTGCCATACTGAACATTCAGCTTTAGCGATGAGTTAAGAATTTGTAAATGTCCTGAAAAGGGCAGTTATTTATTATATTTAGTATCAAATTGCACACAATGGAAACAATTACAGCAACACCAAAACCGGCATCGTTGCCTGTTCCTATCAGCCCTAATACTGCTTCCGAAAAAATTCAGCAAGTGTATAAGGCACAATTGGCCAACAGGCAGAATATAAAAAACACTACCGCTTCGCAACGTAAAGCGAAACTGAAAAAGCTTGAGCAGGCTATTATGCAGTTTCGCGAAAAAATTGGCGATGCCATTTATGCCGATTTTAAAAAGCCGCGCCCCGAAACTGATTTAACGGAACTGTCGCCTGTACTTATAGAAGTGCACCACGCCATAGCCGATTTGGCAACATGGATGCGCCCTAAAAATGTAGATACGCCACTGTCTTATTTCGGCACTTCTTCAAAGTTGATTTACGAACCGAAAGGCGCTACGTTAATTATTTCACCGTGGAATTATCCTTTCAATCTTTGCATCATTCCGTTGGTGGGCGCTATTGCCGCGGGCAATACGGCTATTGTAAAGCCAAGCGAATACACGCCCAATACTTCGAGAGTGGTAAAAGATTTATTGCAAAGTGTTTTTGATGAAAATGAAGTGGCAGTGGTTGAGGGCGATTACAGTGTTTCGGCTGAATTATTAAAACTGAAATTCGACCATATATTTTTCACCGGAAGCCCGGGCGTGGGTAAGGTAGTAATGAGAGCTGCTGCCGAGCATTTAACTTCTGTTACTTTAGAATTAGGCGGAAAATCTCCGGCTATTATTGACGATTCGGCCAATATAAAAATTGCCGCCAAAAGAATTGCCTGGGGCAAATTTGTAAACGCGGGACAAACTTGTATTGCGCCCGATTATGCCTTGGTGCACAGCAGCAAGTACAACGATTTTATAAAAGAATTTAAAAACCAGATTGGCGAGTACTATGGCAGCGATGCCACGGCACAGCAACAGTCTGACAGCTATGCGCGCATTGTAAACTCGAAGCATCATGCAAGGATAAAGCAATTGATTGATGATGCCATAGCAAAAGGTGCCACCGTAGAAACAGGTGCAACGGTAAATGAAAGCGACAACTTCATTGCCCCCACTGTTTTAACCAATGTTCCAAAAGATGCTAAAATTTTAGAAGAAGAAATTTTCGGGCCGGTATTGCCTGTGCTGAAATACAACTCGCTCGAAGAAGCCTTTCAGATTATTAATGAAAAAGAAAAGCCATTGGCATTATACATTTTCAGCAGCAGCAACAGCAGTATCGAAAAAGTATTAAACAACACCACTGCCGGTGGCACAGCCATTAACGATACTTTGATTCATTGCAGCCATCCTAACCTGCCTTTCGGTGGCGTGAATAATAGCGGCATTGGCAGCGGGCATGGTTATTTCAGCTTTAAAGAATTTTCGCACGAGCGTGCCGTTATGAAGCAGTGGAATCCTAAATCATCTATCGAAAACATGTACCCGCCTTACACGGGTTTTAAGAAAAAGATGATTGCGTTTGTGATGAAATATTTCTCGTAACAACAACGGCTTACCCTTATTATACAGTGAAGGCAGCCCAAAAGGTTGCCTTATTTTTTTAAACCTGCTTATAAATTTCCCATGTTTTAGCAGCCATTGTGGCTTTGGAAAATTGTTGCGTTTTCAGTTTGGCTTCGGTAATTATTTGTTGCTTTAAGGTTGCATTATTTACAAGTTGCATCACGTTTTTCGCGAGTGTTTCGGCATCTTTTATTTCGGCAAGCAATCCTGTCTTTTGGTGTGTTATCAATTCGGCAATGCCGCCTGCACGGGTAGCCACCACCGGCACACCACAACAAAAAGCATCTAACACGGTAGTACCCAGGCCTTCTGTTTCAGAGGGGAATAGTAAAATATCTATTTCAGCAAAAACACGGGCAATGTCATTTCTGAAACCTGTGAGTATAATATCGTTTTGCAACCGTAACCCTGCAATTTGTTTTTCGATGCTTTGCCTCAAACCGCTATCGCCCACAATTA
>CAYSGX010000306.1:0-4203 GCA_964430605.1 uncultured Chitinophagaceae bacterium | reverse complement strand
TATAGGACAAGCAGACCCCGGTGCGGCAAGCGCATCAGTAATGATTCCTGTGCAGGAATTTAATGTGGCAGCAAACCGTTTGGTGGTAGATGCTTCCGGCAATGTAGGAATAGGCACTAACGTTCCCACTCACAGGCTACAAGTACTCGGAAAAGTTAAATCGGATGGCATCAACGAAACCTCAGATGAAAGACTAAAGAAAAACATTGCACCCATATCCGAAGCATTGCAGAAAGTGCTTACCATGAAAGGCGTTACTTACAACTGGCGGACAGATGAATTTCCTGAAAAAGAATTAGAGGAAGGTAAACAATACGGCTTGATTGCGCAGGAACTCGAAAAAATTATTCCCGAATTAGTGCATACCGATAAAGAAGGGTGGAAGTCAATAGAATACAGCCACATAGTGCCGGTGTTGATTGAGGCTTTGAAGGAACAGCAGAATATCATTCAAGAACAGCAGTTGGATATTAAAAATTTAAACTCGGAAGTTTATTTACTTTCTGCATTTAGTGAAAAAACAAAAAAATTAGAAGAAGAAATTCTTTATTTGAAAGAATTAATTTTGCTTAACTCTCAAAAATAAAAAACATGAACAGACTTAATACAGAAACAAAACACCGTATGCTGATTGTTTTGTTTTTTTTCAGCACATGCCTGATGTTCGGATTTGTTCATCATCGTGTTTCTGATGAAAAAACCGAACAGGTTCCGGCAATTTTAGAAGGCTCGCCAGATTACAAGGAACAGGTCGGGTTGAGAGATGCGTATTCTCGCACTTTTGTCAATTCCAATGGCGGCTATGCCAAACAACAAGGGTATGTACCCATTCATTATAAAAAAGATGGGCTATGGTTGCCTTTTGAAGATAAAATAGCCGAAAGCCGTAACGGCATTTTTTCATTAGATAAAACAGACCTGCCTATTCATCTCAATGCAAAATCAGGACAAACCGAAATGCAGCTTGATATTGACGGAGCTAAAATTATTTTCGGAGAAAATGCCGTTATGGAATTTGTTGACGCGCAGGGAAATATCATTACTTCGGAAAAAATACAAACAGGAAAATATTCGGCAGGCGACAATCATCTTACATTTGAAAATGCGTGGAATAAAACAGACAGGATTCACCGGGTTCATTACTGGCAGGTAGAAACAGATTATATTATTAAAGAAAAGCCCGCAGCCAACATCAGTGGCGGTAAATTGTTGTTTAAAGAAAATTTTATCCTTCCGCAGGGATGGACGGTAAAAAAAGGGCAAGGAACTGAAACTGAACTGGGCTGGCAGGGTGAATTATTAATACTTAACCGTAAAGGCGAAGAAAAAGGCAAATTTAAATTGCCTGTTTATTATGAAGGTATTGCGCAAGAATGCAGTAGCTCAATAAGTGCAAATACACAACCAAATGAAAAAATAAAATCTTCCGTTGGACAAAGAAAAAATGGGGCAATCACCGGTAGTTATACTTATAAAGTAAACAACAATATTGTTGAGTTGGCTACGGTTGTTTCCGGTAACTGGCTCATGGAAGCCGGTCGTTCATTTCCAGTAACCATTGACCCTACTGTAACAACTCCCACATACGGGAACTATGAACCATCATGCTATTATCCTAACTTTTCGGGAGCTACCATGAATATAGATATCGGATCCGGAAGATATGTTTCGGGAGCAAATTTTCAGTTTAGCTATTGGTCTTTAGGTGTTCCGATGAACTACAATTATTTTCAAATAACAGGCACTATTGTAGATGGTCCTTATCCGGGATGTACTTCCGGTTCAACTGGGTATTGTACTTTAACAAGCATTGGTAACTGGACATTTGCCAATGGTGCTTATGCAAGCGGTTCTATACCTGTAACATTAGGACTGTCAAGAGTTGCTGGATCAGCATCATGTGATTACGATTATTCATATATAGATATTAATACATGGTGGGTAACTTTATATTATGGGATTTGTACTCCGGCATCCATAACAACCACTGGGACTGCAACAATATGGACAGGCGCTTATGATAATAACTGGGACAATAGCTATAACTGGACAGGCGGGGTACCGACATCTTCAGTTAACGCATATATCCCGGCATGTGGAACTAATCCGACAATTTATGGTACAAGAGTTGGTGCCGGTTGGACTCCTGCTGATTATAATGGAGAAGTAAACTGCCGCACCATAACTATTTATTCTGATAATGGAGCCGTGTTAACATGGAACACAAACACCGCTATCTTAAATGTGCATGACCAGTTTTAAAAATATTCTTCGGAAAATGCGGGTTGTAACCCTGTCCCGATAGCTATCGGGATTGTCGAAGGGTAGTGTGCGGACTGTTCAACATGGCTCAATAAATCATGCGGTGGTACCGTCAACTCTGATAATGGCGCAGTGTTGAACGTAACTTAACTCTAAGCCGGGCTTATGATGAAATATTGCGGTTTGTGGTTTACAGTTAGCATAATTACTGTGCTTACGGTGTCTTTTTCCAAAAGCGGCAACAAGCCAACTCCCGTTGAATTAAAATATAATCCCGCATTAGGCAAGCCGTTTATTCCCGCTTACAACCCGCTTACTCACGAAGGTATTTATCTTGGCAGATTACTTTTTTATGACCCCATGCTTTCGGGCAACAACAAACAGAGTTGCGGCAGTTGCCATATTCAGAAATATGCTTTTACCGATGGCAAGCCCCTTGCCACCGGAGCTTTTGGCGACACCGTAAACCGCAATACCATGAGCCTTGTGAACCTTGCATGGAACTACAAGTTCTTTTGGGACGGGCGCACGCAGTTTCTTGAAGATGTTATTCCGCAGCCTATCATCAACCCTAAAGAAATGGCGCAGGATACCAATGAGCTGATAAAGGAATTGCGTAGTCATAAACATTACCCCAAGCTGTTTATCAAAGCATTTCCTGATGAAGCAATTACCATGAATACGGTAAACAAAGCAATTGCTCAATTTTTAAGAACCATCGTGAGCAATGGAATACAACTGCCCGACAGCATTTTCAACAAAGCGGAATATGCCCATAAGGATTCAGTTTTGCTTGAAGCAAATTATCGCAAAGAAAATTCGCTACGCGGCTCGTTTTACAGGCTTGCTTTTATGTGCAGTTCCTGCCATAGCGGAACCAACTATGGCGGCTTGCGAATGGCTGATAACATGATCGAAACCGGAACCAAGTTCAAAGCGCCCTCATTACTGAACATTAAGCTTACCGCACCTTATATGCACGATGGAAGTTTGAAAAATATTGAGGAAGTTTTGCAGCACTATGATAAACACATATCAGACTTTCACCACCAAAATCCCCGCCTTTTGCCTCAACCTGTTCCTAACCTTATCAGTGAATACGACAGGCAAAACTTTGATAAGCTGCTGGATTTATTTACAGATTCATCTGTTCTGACAAATAAATCGCTAAGCGACCCTTTTGTTTTCAAAAGATTTAATACCAATTAGACTTTACTGTTTTTTGTCATGCTGACGAAGGAAGCATCTCTAAATCCTTGTCCTGAAAGATGCTTCCTTCGTCAGCATGACAGAGTCTGTTTATTTCCGAATACAAAAAACAAAAAAAGCCGGGCGAATCACCCGGCTTTTTTTGAATAATAATGAAGAAAGCTGAAACTTACTTTTTCAATAAGTCTCTTATTTCCGCTAAAAGTTTTTCTTCGTTAGTAGGAACAGGCGGTGCGGCTGGCGCAGCAGGAGCTTCTTCTTCTTTTTTCTTCAGTTTATTAATGCCTTTCACTGCCATGAAAATAGCAAAGGCAATAATTAAGAAGTCGAAAACATTCTGAAGAAACATACCGTAGTTTAAAGTTACGGCAGCAGCTTCGCCTTCGGCAGCTTTTAGAATAAATGCAAGGTCTTTAAAATCTACACCACCAATAAGAATACCTAATGGCGGCATTACAATATCGTTTACAAACGATGACACTATTTTACCAAATGCACCGCCAATGATAACACCCACTGCAAGGTCTATCACGTTGCCGCGCATGGCAAATTCTTTAAATTCTTTTACGATACTCATAGGTTAAGGGTTTTTGAGGGTTATAACTGGTTATGAAAGTAAACAAATAAATTTCAATAATTACTTTTCTGATTATGGTTTTTCAGGTTCTTTTGCTTTTTTCTCGTTGCTGAACTGATAGCCTATGCCAATAGAAAGCACTTCGCTGAGCTGTG
>CAYSGX010000305.1:0-4210 GCA_964430605.1 uncultured Chitinophagaceae bacterium | reverse complement strand
CGAAATTGGCAATGAAATAAACGCTGCCGGTGTCCAAAATAATATCGGCATGATTTATTGGAATATGGGCGATTATGCTAAAGCCCTTGATTACTATTTCAAATCGGCAAAAGTATTGGAACAATTGGGCAATGACAAAATGCTGGCCAATGTTTTTAACAATGTTGGTTTAATATATGATGAAGCGAAACAACTGGATAAATCGCTTGAATTTCATGAGCAGGCTTTGGCATTAAGAAGAAAAATAGATGATAAATATGGCATTAGCGCTTCATTGAGCAATTTAGCTCTGTTATACAACGACAGCAAAAAGTATGAAAAAGCAATTCAATTATATAACGAATCGCTTACCTACAAAGAGGCGTTGAATGACGATTACGGGCTGGGTATTGTATATAAAGGCCTGGCTGCTGTGTACGAAAACCTGGATAATCCGGAAAAAGCTATTGAGTATTACGAAAAGGCCATTCAGGTGAAAAAGAAAGTGAACGATCAATATGGCTTAGGCTCAACTTATTTAGGCTTAGCAATGGTGTATTATGGCAAAAAAGATTATGTAACAGCAAGTAAATACTACACCGCTGCAAAAGATGCTGCCGAAAAAATAAATTCTAATAAGTTGCTCTACAAAACTTATAATGGTATGGCTTTGATAAACAATAAGCTGGGTAATTATAAAGAGGCTTACGAGTACATGAAAAAATATGCGGCTGCTTACGATAAAGTTTTTAACGAAGAAAAATCGAAACAGTTTTCAGAATTACAAACCAAGTATGAAACTGAAAAGAAAGAACAAGCCATTGCCATATTAAATCGCGATAATGAAATACAACAACTTCAGATAAAAAGAAAAAACCTGCTGTTAGTATTTATCGGCATTGGCTCAGTTATTATTCTGTTAATTATGGGCATACTTTATCAGCGATACAGAATAAAGCAACAAAAACTGCTGCAAGAAGAAAAAGTAAAACAACAACAGCTAAGACTGAAAGCCATCATAGAAACACAGGAAACCGAACGCAGCAGAATATCAAAAGATTTGCACGATGGCATTGGACAATTGCTTGCCGCTGCCAAAATTAATCTAAGCGCTTTTGAAGATAAGCTGGTAGAAGTGGGCAACGAAAAACGCGAAATATTTGAGCATTCTACCAAAATATTAAATGAAGCCATCACAGAGGTAAGTTCTATCTCGCAGCAGATGATGCCCCGTACACTTCGTGAAGGCGGACTGTTGCCCGCAGTAGAAAATCTGCTCGAAAAAACATTGAGCAAAACCAATATCAGATACAACTTTCAGCAAATAAGCTGGAATGGCCGTTTGGCTGAAAATATTGAAGTAGGTTTATACCGCATATTACAGGAATTGGTGGGCAATATAGTAAAACACGCCAGAGCTACCGAAATAACTGTGCAGTTGACAAAGACACAAAAGAATATTATTTTAACGGTGGAAGATAATGGCATCGGTATTCCGAAAGATTTAAAAAAGCGCGGCATGGGGCTTGATAATATCATATCGCGGGCCGAATCGCTGGGAGGTATTTACCACTATGAATCTGAACCGGGAAACGGCACCATATCAACCGTAAGAATTCCTATTTAAAAACCTGCTATGAATAAGATAAAAGTAATTATTTGCGATGATCACCAGATACTGGTTCAGGGTTTAAAATCATTACTTAAAGACAGCGAAGAAATAGAAGTAATTGCCACTGCCAACAACGGGCAGGAACTGCTTGAAACCCTCAAAATCAAAAAGCCCGATTTAATACTTTTAGATGTTGACATGCCTGTAATGGATGGCTACGAAACCCTGAAACAAATTAAAATCAAATACAACGATATAAAAATCATTTCGCTTACCATCCATACCGACAAGGCGATAATTCAACGCATGATGGATGCTGGAGCCAACGGCTATTTATTGAAAAACATCAACAAAAGCGAAATGAATGAAGCCATTCGCAAAGTGCATTCGGGCAAAATATACATCAGCGATGAAGCCACCAACTCACTGCTCGAGAAAGAAAAGATAGAAGTGAAATCAATACACACCAATGGCGACACTACAGAAGAATTAACCAGACGCGAAACTGAAATATTAAAACTCATTTCCGAAGGCTACTCTAATACCGAAATTGGCGGCATGTTATACATCAGCCCCAGAACCGTAGATACACACCGCACCAATATTATGAAGAAGCTCAACGTGAAAAACATTGCCGGCCTCATAAAATACGCCATACAATCGGGGTTATAATACTTTATGTAGTTTTTGGGTAATGGAAGATAGTTTTTAAAACTTTGAATTTCACTTAAATCGTTTTCCATACTGTTCCAGTAACCAGTTTCTGTCGGCTAAAGGCTTAGTGTTTTTAATGCTTTCCAATAATTCAGGTGCAGATTTTTGTGTTTGAAATTTTATGAATTGCTGAATGATATAGTATGAATACACGAGCAATAAAATACCGATACAGTTGTTTTTGACCCGTTGGCTAAAGCCTAACGGTAACAATTGGCCGAAAACTATTGCTCCCGATATTCATCGGGAGACATTGAATAAATCTACAATTTTAAACAGGCTCTACGCTTAATACAACCTATTTGCTATATTTAGTGTCTGAATAAAAAATTTGAAGCCATGTCGATAATAATGCTCATTGCCATTCCGGTTTTCTTCCTCACCATTTTTATTGATTGGTTGGCAATGTATCTTAAAGGAAAGAAAGATTATTACCGTTTTGCCGATACTGTTACCAATTTGAATTTAGGTATAGGCAGCCAGGCTGTGGGGTTGATGACAAAATTTATTTTGTTGGGTGTGTATGATTACTGTTATACCAATTTTGCATTTACCGATTTAGGCAATGCTTGGTATATATGGATTGCCAATGTTTTGTTGTTCGATTTTATTTACTACTGGGCGCATCGCTGGGGGCACGAAATGAATTTTTTCTGGGGTGCTCATTCGGTGCATCACCAAAGTGAAGAATATAATTTATCGGTCGCGTTGCGCCAGTCTTGGTTCCATTCATTAATCGCTTTTCCGCTTTTTGTGCCTATGGCTTTTTTAGGATTTAATACTTTGCAATTGGGTGCTGTTGCCGCATTCATCACTTTGTATCAATACTGGATACATACCAAAGCCATTAAATCTTTCCCGGCTTGGGTTGAATATATTTTCAACACACCGGCTCACCACCGTGTGCATCATGGTGTAAACGGAAAATATTTAGATAAAAACCATGGGGCGTTTTTAATTATCTGGGACAGGATGTTTGGTACTTTCCGTCAGGAAGAAGAAGAGCCTGACTATGGTATTACTACCCGCTTTCAAAGCATGAACCCCGTGTGGGCAAATTTTGAGTACTATGCCGCTATGCTGAATATTTCAAAACGCATGAACAATTGGCAAGATAAACTGAAGCTGCTTTTCGCACGCCCGGGTTGGTTGCCCGAAGAGTTGGGTGGATTTCAAAACCCTAAAGAACCGGAGAAAAACCGGGAAGCGTATGATACCAAAGTGTCTTTAAGTTCAAGAATATATGTGGTGGCGCAGTTTATTCTCATTTCGTGGGGATTAATATCGCTGATGATGCAATATGATAACCTAAGCCTGTTTTACAGACTCTTATTTTTCGCTATACTCACCATGTCGCTGTTGATTTGCGGGGCAATACTGGAGAATAAACCGTGGGTTGTAAAAGCTGAAATCGTCAGGCTTGTTTTAGCTGCCGTCAGCATTCCTACATTATATTATTTTCAATTTTTCCATTGGTTTTGGATAGTGATGCCAATTGCAATTGTGTTGTTTATTGTATTTAACAGTTGGATGATAATTAACTATAAAAAAGGCGAGTTCAGCAAACAGGTGGCGTAATGATGAAATATTTCTTGTTAGTGTTTACTGCTTTGGTATTATTTTCTTGTGGCAAAACACAATCGTGTATTAATTTGAATAATGTGGATGTAACAGGTGTTTGCGACAACAGTTTTAACCCTGTGTGTGGCTGCGATGATTTTCAATATAGAAACGAGTGCTTCGCACGGATTAACGGTGTTACTTCCTGGATTGGCGGCCCGTGTCCTTGATATTTTTTTACACTTTTAGTAACTAATTATTTAATGGAGTCTCTCAAGGTATGCTTCAGTAAATATTTGTTAATACCAATTTTAGACATTTCATTTAATGGGGTTTCTATTTTTG
>CAYSGX010000304.1:0-4225 GCA_964430605.1 uncultured Chitinophagaceae bacterium | reverse complement strand
GATTTGTATTTCTTCTTTGTGTTTGTCCCTTCAAAATCTTTGATAAGGTTGTTACAGATTTCAAACTTTGAACTTGCCTTATATCTGTCTATCAATTTTCTTTTTGCGTTTTCCCAAACATCATCACTGATAATAAATACTTCTTCATCCAATTTCAGTTCATCCAAAAAGTAACGAACCTCTGCAAGATTATACAAGCTAAAACTGTCGTTGCTCTGAATTAACTTGGCTTGGTGTCCGTGCTTTGTCAAAAGCCCTGCAACCTGAAATGCTTCTTCGTTCTTTTGTGTTAAGATGCAAGTTGTTCCTGAAAGTCCTGTTGAAAGTATGTCGTCAATTAACGGAGTAATGAGATTTCCGCTTTTGTAATGAACGATTCTAATTTTTCCATTGTCAGTTTGATTTGCTTCAATCGGAATTTCTTTAAGGCGTTTATCAATTGTCTTTACAAACTGGTTAGCGAATGAAACCAAATTGCTTTTGCTTCTGTAATTTGTAATGAGTTCGTATTTCGTTGCCTTCTTCTCTGTAATAAAACTCACTAAGTATTTTGAATCTGCTCCCCGCCATTCATAAATATTCTGGTCATCATCGCCAACTGCAATCACTCTCATTTCCTCGTTCTTCTCCATCAGCACCTTTATCAATTCAAATTCTTCCTCGTCCATATCCTGTGCTTCGTCAATTACCAAAACAGTTTTGGTAATACGACTTGCTTCAACTTCGTTGTTTTTAATTTTTTCAACTGCAACTTTTAAAATTGAATCTGATTTATCAAGCGTTCCTACTTTGCCCAACAAGTCAAAGCAATAAGAGTGAAATGTTTTTATGTCAATGAAGTTGGCTGCATTTCCAATTAGTTCAATCAATCTCTTTTTAAATTCTGTTGCTGCTGCTCTTGAAAAAGTTACCATGAGCAATTGCTCATGTTTAACATCTTCCATCAAAAGCAATGAAGCTAATTTGTGAACCAAAACTTTTGTCTTACCGCTTCCTGGTCCTGCGGCAACTAAAATGTATTGTGATTTTTTATCATCAATAATCTCCCTTTGTTTCTGTGATAAAGAATCAAAAAGTTGTTTGTATTTCTTTGGCGTTATATTTCTTGTTATTTCAAATTCTCTTGCTCCCTTAAAGTATTTGCTTAGGAAAGAAGGAAAGTTCAACTGAAAATAGTCGTCAACAAATTTTAATGCTCCTGTGTAATCATCAATCATTTTCTTGGCATACTCGCCAACGATATGAATTTGCTGAACCTTGTGGTCGTAATATTGACTTAGCTTTTGATAATCCTGTTCCTTGTATTGAACTCTGTTGTTCTGTTCAATTCTGTCAATAGTGAGTTTATTGTAAACCACCATAAAGCCACCTTCAATTTTTATCGCCTCAATTCGTGAGAGATAAAACAAAGTATCTTCAATGTCCTCAATGGATGCTTTAAAAACAAACAAACCTTGTGAGTGATTCTCAAACGCTGCCTGTAGCTCAAGAACAGAAAATTCAACTAACACTTCATCTTTCTCCGTTCCACCTTCTTCAAGAATTTTGCCGATCTTGTCATACATATATCCGACAACAAACTCTGCTAAAATATGTCGCTTCTCTAACCGTTCTTTTAATTCTTCTTTTGGTTGGCAACTAATGGCTACAATATGATTCTTTGAATAATCTTTATGGTGTCGCTCTTTATCCAATTCTTAATTGCCCAAAAGTTTAAAAGGGTTTTTATTTTGTTTGGAGAAACATCTCTACACCCACTTACTTCTGCTTGTTCATTCAGTTCCTTAATGTGAAACGATTTTTCTTGTTCGTCAAATAAGGAACAAAGAAAATTTTCAATCAGCCCGTAACTTTGAGTAATTGCAAGTGAACGGTTTTTATTCTCTCCCTTCTTGATGAATGCAGTTAAATCTTTTGCATCTGCCAGAATCTTTTCATCACGCAATAGATTAACAACTGAAATGACATTCTTTATGTCAACTCCTAAATTATCTGAGATGTAATCAACTCGTGATTCCGCCTCGTCAGATTTTGATTGTTTTCTGCTCTTACTTGAAAAAAGATTTTTGATAATTCTTGTTGCAGTAATTTTTTGTTCCTCACTGAATTTTTGTGAACGCATAATTTTATCAATCGCTTCTTGTGCCGTCTTTGATAAAATACTATTGGCAAAAACTCTCGGCATGTTTTGTTTTCGTTTCACATAGCCCGCTTCTTCCAATGCAGCAATTGCTGTAGTAACTCTCGTTTCAATTTCTTTCAAGTTGTCGTCCCAACCTGCGGCTCTTGCAATTTCCAAAGCAGATTTTTGAACACTTGATTTGAATTTCGTAATGAACTTTATTGCGTTCCATATTTGCTTTATCTCATGTATGTTGATTTTAGTTTGGTTCAACAAAATGAAATGTTTGCCAAGGTCTTCCTCATTAAATAAGACATAACAGTCGGCTGTTATATTTTCGTCTCGTCCTGCTCTGCCTGCTTCCTGCACATAGTTTTCAAGGGAATCGGAAATCTCGTAATGTATTACCATTCCAACATCTTTCTTATCAACTCCCATCCCAAATGCAGAAGTAGCAACCATTATCTGAACATCACCTGAGATAAAGGCATCCTGATTTTCTGTTTTCTCTTGACTTTCCATTTTGCCGTGAAATGCTCTTGCATTAAATCCATCTTCTTTTAATCGTTCTGCAAGTTCTCTTGCTCGTCTGGTTCTTGAAACATAAATGATGGTCGGGCAATTTTTCTCCTCAATCAAATCACGAACTGCATTATATTTTTCTTCATCGTCTCCTTTTTCAAAAACTCTGTATTGCAGATTTGTTCTTGCCGCTTTGGAAGGAAAAATTTCTAACTTGATTCCTAACTTCTCTTTGAAGTAAGCACAAATGTCTTCAATGACTTTTTGCTTTGCGGTTGCGGTAAAACAAGAAACTGGAATTTGTTCTTCAAGGTTTTTATTTTCTTGAAGTGATTTTATGAAATCACCGATGTATAAATAATCAACTCTGAAATCTTGTCCCCACGAAGAAAAGCAGTGCGCTTCATCAATTACAAAGCGAATTACTTTTCTGCCCAAGAGCAATTTCTCTATTGTCTTTGAGCGGAGTGATTCGGGAGAAATATAAAGAATGGATGCTCTTCCGTCTTGAATTCTTTCAATAGATTTTGCTCTTTCAATAGGGTCAAGTAAACCGTTTATTGTAACTGCTTCTGTGATTTGAATTTTTTCAAGATTGTCAACTTGGTCTTTCATGAGTGATTGCAATGGCGAAATCACAACGGTCAAACCTTTTGCGTTTTCGCCTGCCATCAATGCAGGAACTTGAAAAGTAATTGACTTGCCACCTCCTGTCGGAAATACTGCCAATAAAGATTTGCTGTCAACCGCTGCCTGAACAGCGTTCTCTTGCAGTGGTTCACCTGCATAAGTTCTGTAAGTATCAAAACCGAAATAATTTTTTAGTCCCTTGTGTATGTTTAACGCTTGATTGCAATACTCGCATCCTGTCAGACACGGATTGCTTCTAAGAAGAAACATTATCCTTTCAACTTTTGGAAAGTTTTTTAATACCCAAGGTGGAGTTATTGAGTATCGGTTGTTGCAATTTATGAGAGCTAAACAGTAAGCTAATTCAATCGGATGTTCTGAAATGATTTTTGGAAGGTCTGCATGTTCACATATGACGGAATAAAATTTTTCACGAATTAGTTTCTCTGTTTGGGTTTCGCTGCTCGTGTATGCTATGAAACGGAAAAAGGAGTGGAACTCCTTTTTGTCTTTCAATAGCAAATAGAAAATTTGTTTTAGTTTTTCGTCTGCCTGATTAAAAACAGAAACTTCGTCAAAGAAAAGGTCTTTGGCTTTTATGGAATCATTAAGAGGATTGTTGGTGTCTTCGGTTTGTAGCTTGTCGTCTTTGAGCAAAGCATGATATGGCTTTGTAGGAAACAAAAGAGGAGAGAGAAACAAAGTGTCAATGATGTTAGCAGAATTTACTTTGGCATCAGTAACGGCTTTCTGAATGTATTGTAAGTCGTGATTTAAAATATTGTGTCCGCAAATGAATTGTGTCCCGTTGAGAAACTTTATAAAGTCAGCGACTGAATTTGAGTGAAAAGAACTGCCGTCACCCCTGACACTTCCAATGTCAAGAATTTTGCGGCTCTTTGGCTCAATCTCGGTATCTACGAAAGTAATTGAGTTCATTTTTATTTGCTA
>CAYSGX010000303.1:0-4237 GCA_964430605.1 uncultured Chitinophagaceae bacterium | reverse complement strand
CAAATGCCGCTGATAGTTCTTACATTCATCTGCGTAATCAGCGAAATCTGCGGGAAACACAAAAATTTTAATTCATGTGACATGACACTATTATAAAAATCAGCATTCCGTTTTTTCTATATGATTAAATCGAAATCAAAGAAATCTGCTAAATCTTCACCTGTGGCATCGGTATAATTTTCTTCTGTTTGCACCAATTGTTCTAAATCAACATTGCCTTCAGCTTCAATATTTTCAAAAACAAAATTCATAGTTCTCACAACAGCCCAGGGTGTTGCAAGTCCGAGCGAAAAAATAATGATTAGCAGGTTTACAATAATTAATGCCATAAAACCTAAGCCTGTAGCTTTTGATTTAAACTGAATTTGTTGCCCGCCATTTTCGACAGAAAGATTATTGATGTAATAATCGAACAAAGATTTTTGCCACCAAAAGCCATAAATACCCAAGGTTAAAATGGTAAGCAAGTACCCAACCAGGTTCAGCACAAAATAATCGCCTCCTTTACCATTATACTTAAACCGGGCGTTGCCAAACCGAATATTAGACATGACATAGTTTCTCAAATTCATACTGAACCACGCGCCATAAATACCAAGGGTTATCAAAGTAAGCAATGCGCCTTTCCATACTAATTTTATCAGTTCCGTTCTGTCGCCTCTGTAGCCGAAACGAATACCTCTCCACGAAGTTCTCGACATTCTGTAACGGTAAGAACCATGAATCGCCAAAGGCAATACAGAAAGTATGCACAGCAACAATATTGATGATGCAATCCAGAAATATGTTATAAAATAAAAATAAAGAAAGTATATTACAATTATGATTCCCATTGCTTTTATGAAGCCTTTAAACATTTCCTTACCTGTACCATGAAATTGCAAACGGCTGCCCTCAAACTCGGTAGCGCCATAAAGATATTGCAGCGTTTTAGCTTTTGCCCACGGGTAATAAAGCCCCAGCGTAACAATTTGCAATAAAAAGTTTACAATAAAAATGCTGAACAATTCTCCGCCCTTGCCGAAAAATTGTAACTGGTATTTTTTGTTTTCCATTGGGTAGGTTTTGGTTTTAAGTGTTTAATGAAAATAAAAAAAATCTACAATTAATACCAATGCTAATTTAAAAATAGTAATGTTGGAATCCTTGTCAATACAATATTTCAGACAGAACAAATATTCCTCTCACTAGTTACTATCGACTATGGTCTATGGACTAATACCCATACTTCTCCTTCCACCACTTTTTTAAATTTCTTCTTAGTTCTTCTTCTTTGGCGTTGTTGCCCGGCTCATAGAGTTTAGTGCCGGCAATGGTATCGGGTAAAAATTCCTGCTCCGCGAAGTTGCCTTCATAGCTGTGGGCATACAAATAATTTTTGCCATAATCCATTTGCTTCATCAATTTGGTAGGGGCATTTCTAATATGCAGTGGCACAGGCAGGTCGCCTGTTTTTTTCACCAAGTTAATCGCGTCATTAATAGCCATGTAAGAGGCGTTGCTCTTGGGTGAAGTAGCCAAATAAATTACAGCCTGCGATAAAATTATTCTGCATTCAGGATAACCAATTACTTCAACAGCCTGAAAACAAGAATTAGCCAACAACAACGCATTGGGGTTGGAATTGCCAATATCTTCGGAAGCTAAAATCAGTAATCTGCGGGCAATAAATTTCGGGTCTTCACCACCTTCAATCATGCGGGCTAAATAATACACCGCGGCATTGGGGTCGCTGCCGCGAATAGATTTTATAAAAGCCGAAATAATATCATAATGTTGCTCACCGCTTTTATCATACAAAGCCATTTTTTGCTGAATGGTATTTACCACCAACTCATTAGTAATTACAACCTCATTTTCAGTAACAGCATTAAATACTATTTCTAATAAGTTCAATAATTTTCTCGCATCGCCACCCGAATATCTGAAGAGGGCTTCTGTTTCTTTCAGTATAATTTTTTTCTTGCCCAGTGTTTCGTCTTGGGCAATGGCGTGGGTAACAAGTTGCAGTAAATTTTCTTCGGAAAGCTCTTTCAGCACATATACCTGCGCCCTCGAAAGCAAAGCCGAATTAACTTCAAAAGAAGGGTTTTCGGTAGTGGCGCCAATTAAAGTAAGAATGCCTTTTTCTACCGCACCCAACAAACTGTCTTGCTGGCTTTTATTGAAACGATGAATTTCATCTATAAACAATACTGCTCCATTGGCTCTCCTTGCAAGATCAATTACTTCACGAATTTCTTTTACGCCTGCCGCGATAGCGCTAAGGCTGAAAAAAGTTTTACCGCTTTGCCTGGCAATAATTTGAGCCAATGTAGTTTTACCTACACCGGGTGGCCCCCAAAAAATCATAGAGTTGAGTTGCCCATTCTCTACCATATTGCGCAATACCTTGCCTTTGCCAATGAGGTGTTCCTGACCAATACATTCATCAAGATTTTTTGGTCGCATTCTTTCTGCTAATGGTGCGTATGACATAGGCATTTTAAAAAGATGATTCAGTTTACAAATATCGAATAAACAAGAATAGGGTTTAGAAAATTAGTCTTTGAATTTGTTTTCCGGCAAAATTCTGTTAAAGCCGTTCGCTAAAGCGTAACGGCAATAATAAAAGTTCCGCAAAGCAAATGTGCTTTATTCGTAAATTTGCCCAACTCAAAAATTCTGTGAAAACAAAACTTTTATTTCCGGTAATCATAATTGCCTTGCTCCTGTCATCATGCGACAAGTTGAAAGCAATTTTTCAGAAAGAAAATACCTTACAAGATTCTGTTGTAGCAGAGATTGACACCAATACAGTTTCAGGCATTGAAACACCCGCTATAAAAGCATTAAACATAAAAATTAGCAATAGCCCTTTAAATCCTGAATTGTATTACCAACGCAGTAATGAATATTTGAGAATGGAGTTTACCGCGGAAGCGTTTAAAGATATTTTCAAAGCGGTGAATATAGATTCTACCAAAGCGAAATATTACATTACACTTTCAGAAATTTATTTCAAACAAAAAGACGTTACACGGGCTATTAATTCATTACTGAAAGCGGAATCGGCAGAGCCAAATAATATTGACGCGCTGATATTACTTTGTAAGTATCAGTTTTATCTAAAGGAATATGAAAAGGCAATTGCTTATGCCGATAAAACTTTGAAAATAAACACACAATATGCGGAAGCGTATTTTTTGAAAGGATTAATCTTCAAAGAAATTGGAAAAACAGACAGGGCCATCAGTAGTTTTCAAACAGCGGTAGAGCAAAACCCTGAATTGTATGAGGCTTATATGCAATTAGGGTTGCTTACTGAAAGCACCAATAAAAAACTGGCAATGGAATATTATGAAAATGCGTTGAGAGTTGACACTAATAGTTCTGAAGCGCGCTATGCCAAAGCAATGGCCTTGCAAACACAAAGCGATTTAGAAAAAGCCAAAGAGGAATACAAAGAAATAATTAAGCGCGACCCACAATACGATGAAGCCATTTATAATTTAGGCTATATCTATTTTCAGCAAGACAGCCTTGATAAAGCTAAAAGGCATTTTGAAATGGCTACCAAAGTAAACCCCACTTATGCCGATGCTTATTATATGCTGGGCTTATGTGAAGAAGCTGCTGATAATTTAAAGAGCGCCCGTTTATTTTATAATCAAACCATAACGCTCAATGCTTCGCACGAACTTGCGTTGAAAGGTTTGAAGCGTGTGGGTAATGCGAATTAAACTGCCTTCGGCTAAAGAAACTGACAACTCTTTGTGAAACACAGCTATAACACTAAGTTGCACAAAGAAACATCAAAGGAAACACCAAGAATCAATACCAACTCTAATCTTGAAATAGTCCGAACTATTTTAAAATTTTAGACTGGTTTATGCCGAAAACACAAAAGGCTCAACCATTTACTGTTGAGCCTTTCATAAATATTACCGAAGGAAGTTATCCTAAGTAAGATTTCAACTGCTTGCTTTTAGAATGTGATTTAGACTTCCTGATAGTAGCCTAAGCTCTATGCCCTATATGAGAAATTGATTTATCTTTCAAATGTTTCTTTGCAAAAAATCCATCAATCCATCAATGGAACTCTGAGGCGGGGATCCTTGCCCCTGGCAGACCCAGGATTATGCATATTCCTAGTGTCGTCTTGGCATGTAACGCTGATAAAAGAATGTCAGCACAGCTTCCTTTTCGACCTTCCCGATTCACGCCTGATTTTCCTGGCCGCCGTGCCGGCCGACCA
>CAYSGX010000302.1:0-4247 GCA_964430605.1 uncultured Chitinophagaceae bacterium | reverse complement strand
GTTCTTTTTCTTTTGCCGTTAAGAGTGTGAGCATGGAAGCTGCGGCACACGTAAATCTGAATTTTGTAGAAAAACTTTCTATACAGCAGCATTTCACTTTGGTGAATGATGAAACATGGATGCTTACAAAAGATAAAATAACTGCGCGTTTTAAACCTATGGAAAAAATGAGCGGTGTGATAGGCAGAAAAACCATGTCGTTTAAAGATTTTAAAGTGAACATGCCCGATATGCCGGTGAAATTTAACAACAAAGCCGACATTGAAATTTCAGAAAATAATTTTGTAACAGCCGATACTTTCTGGCAACAATATCGCCACGAAGAATTATCGAAAAGCGAAGCAGCCATTTACGATATGGTAGATTCGCTGAACAACAACAAACGATTCAATACCTACATCGATATTTTTAAAACTATAGTTACCGGATATAAAATTACAGGGCCGGTAGAATTGGGACCCATATTATCTACAGTAAGTTGGAATCAAATTGAAGGCTGGCGGTTTCGTGCAGGCATGAGAACCAGTAATACTTTCAGCAAAAAAGTTTTGTTGGGCGGGCATGTAGCTTACGGGCTTAGAGATAAGCAAATAAAATATGGCGTAAACGGCTTGTGGCTGCCACAAAAAAATCCGCGCATGGCTTTAGGCTTCGATTATTTAAACGACTTAGATTTAGCGGCAGCAAGTCCGGCTGATATTGGGCAGGAAAATTTATTCACCGGGTTTTTACGGTTGAATATTCCGCAGAAATTAATTTACCTGCATCAAGGCTCGGTGTATTATGAAAAAGAATTGCCCATTGGTTTTAGCACAAGGGTAACTTTGAGGCATCGGCATCTTAGCCCTGCCAACCGGGACGGTTATTGGGATTTTAAATATTTCAGCAGTATAGATGATGGATATAATGACTCTGTCATTACGCAAATTCACACAACAGAAACCAGCGTAAAATTGCGTTATGCGCATCAGGAAAAATTTTTATCGGGCGAGTTTGAAAGAATAAGTTTAGGCAGTAAAAAACCGATTGTTGAATTTACTTATACCGGTGGTGTAAAAGGTATTATAAAAGGTGGCTTTAATTATCATCGTTTAGATTTCAGGCTTAAAGACAAAGTTTCGGTAAACCCTATCGGTTCTTTGTATTACGATGTTTTCTTCGGAAAAATATTCGGGCAGTTACCTTATTTGCTTTTGCATGTTCCGCAGGGCAATGAAACTTATTTCTTCAACACGTTTGCCTTTAACATGATGAACGAATATGAATTTGCTGCCGACCAATATGCTTCGGTTTTTTTGCGTCATTATTTTGAAGGGTTTTTCCTCAATAAAATTCCGGGCGTTAGAAAATTGAAACTGCGCGAATTAGTTACCCTGAAAGCAACTATGGGCACAATGACTGCCGGAAATATTGAAGCAAATTCATTGAATAATTTTATTGTGCCCAATAGAAAACCTTATGTAGAAGTGGGCACGGGCATAGAAAATATTCTGAAACTTTTTCGTGTAGATTTTATTTGGCGGCTAACTTACCGCAACAATCCTTATGTAGGCAATTTTGGTGTAAGAGTAGGTATGAGCGTTTCGTTTTAGGATTATTAATGTTTCCTTCTGGGGAGAAATCCTTCGCTTTTGGGATAGTTTAATTTCTTTGGTGTCCTTTGTGTATTCTCAGCGTTCTTTGTAGTTAAGTTTTTTTACCACTAAGTCTACCAAGGTTTCACAAAGTGTACGAAGTTCTGAGCCTGTTTGGTGTCGTGTGGCTTCTTTAGCCGGCACACTATTGGTTTTGAATTTAAACACTTATCCCTATATGTTTGCAAACATAGGATGACAGTTTTTTTGTTTTTAAATGATTTTTTTTATTAAGCAAACTGGCAAATGATACCACCCATAACAGCAATGGTAATAATCCAGTAGCCTGCGTTGATGGCAATGTATTTAAAGCCTTTGCGCTCAAAAAGGGCATTGGTGCCAAGCACCGGCACTACAAAAAATATTCCTGCCAATACTCCATGAAAAAAACCGTGCTTAAAGGTTCTGAAATTTTCGCCATAGAGTTCCATAAATTCTTTCAGCATAAGGCTTAATGACGAATTGGGGTCTTTAAACGCAGGTTCATCCATCACTACCGAATAGATATGTGCCTGATGAATTACCAAAAAATTTACTTGCATCGACAATAAAAAACTCAGCAATAAGCTCACGCCAAAAATTAAAGGCATGTTGGCATTTTTAATAGCTTCATCGCTAAGCCCCGTGGCTTTTTGCCAGGCATTGCCCATCACTTTAGGATGATACCATATAAACCCGGTAATGGTGGGTACTAATGCCGCTAAGGCAATAATTAAAAAATCAGGAGTCATGATTTTGAGGTTTTGGTTACAATAAAAGTATAAATTATTAGCCGAAAAAAAGAAACTGCTTTCAGCGCTAATACCGATTGTACATTCGTAATAGACCAATCTTATTGGTCTAAACGACTGTTACATCGGCATTATACAATATTGTTTTGGTCTAAAGTAAATTTATGAACCGTATAATCTACGGCACCAACGTAAATCTCAAAGTAATACCCGCCCTTGTATTGGTAATAGGGTAAGAGGCCGATGTGGCAGGAATAGAGCGGTTGCGGTCGAAGAATAACCTTACGTTCAGCCTGTTGTTTACCACATAATCTATAGAGGGCGAAATTCTATACGTTTTCATACCCTGTGTAGGTTGTGAAAGGGGCTGGTCCAGTTTCTGGTTTACGGTAACGTTGTCGCGATAAGAAAAATCTACTCTGAAGTTCAGGTCATTGTCGAGTTTCTTCTTTTTGCCTTTTACTTTAAATGGCAGCACCAAGCCTTTTATTCTGTATCCCAGCCCCACGGTAAATTCAGTAGTGGCGCTTTCGCTCAGTTGATAATCTAAAAAGCCCAAACTCAGGTTGCGGGTTTTCTTGAAATCTACTCTTGCCAGAATATTGTTTTTGAAAGTCATGTCAACACCAATTAATGGCGAAAACTGTTCTGAAATAACAATGCTTGGCACTACATATTGCGAGTAGAAATTTCCCGTAGCAGTATCAATTTCAGAAGGCTTTAAGTAACCATCGCCTTCATAGCTCAACTGTGTTAAATAGCTGTTGACAGACATGGTAGAATTATAAGAGTGCGACAGTGTAATATTGGTAAATACTTTTTTCAGGAATTCGAATTTATTCAACCCGGTGTAAGTAATACGCCAGTTAGGTAACGGGAAATAAGTAAACGGATTGAGCTTAGTAGTGTTAGGGTCGCCTTTGCGATAAGCGGCTAAAAATGCAGGCATCAACACATCTTGCGAGTATGGCCCATAACCTCTGTAATACCCTTCTACAGGAATAGGTGGTTGTGTTTCATCACGAGGAGGCGCTTCGTAAGGCAACAGATTAGAGTTAGGGTTTTGCTCGCTTAACCGCTGCGAAATAACCTTTCGATATTCATTCATATTGGTAAATGCCTCGGTAACGCCCTGTGCGCTCGGCTTCTGGAAAATTGTTTTTAACGAAATGTAAGAGATGCTCCAGGTACCCGCATTCATTGGGTTTAAATGCTCAAACGGCCCTTCGGGGCTGCGCTTCTTAAAGTATTCGGTATATTGATCTGATACGGTTTTGTTTATGGTTAAATCAACACGCATATCATTAAAAGGCTCAACCGTTGCCTTCAAATTCATGTTTACTGAATTGGTTTGCACCAATTGAAAGTTCAAGTTGGTATCGGGTGTGATATAACCTTTTTCAGCAGCCCTGTTTAACCAGCTTTGGCTTGGCTGATAACCAAATAAGAAATCCCAGCCCGGAGCCTGGAAATTATAATTTTTATCGGCACCCAATAATGTGCTGCCCGGCACCCAGCCCGGTATTTGAGTGGCTTGTGTTAAGGTGTAATTGGCTGAAACACGTTTAATACCAATAACGGGTTTTATAAACGGTGCTATTCCCGGATTTTCAGGATTAGTAATTCTCGATTTATCGTTTTTCAGTTTTTTTATTCTCTCTTTGGCCGTCTTCTTTTTCTGCTTCAGTTTTTTCAACTCTTCTTTATAATTTTCCGGACGAGGGTCTTCAGCTTTTAGTTTTTTAATGTCTTCATCTATTTTCTTAATTTCATCTTTTTGCTTTTCAATATCTTTTTCAATCTTATCAATACGCTTCTTATTGCCTTCTACGGTTTTTTCTCTTTCGGCTTTTGTTTTGTTGTTTCGGGTGGTGTTATTGTA
>CAYSGX010000301.1:0-4324 GCA_964430605.1 uncultured Chitinophagaceae bacterium | reverse complement strand
TACGATTTTTTCAATGCCTTAGATGAACAAGATAACACGGGTGATTTATTCGATACCCCACCGGGAAATATAAAAGGCAATATTTCTAATGGCGCCATTGGCTATTTTGGCGCTTCTGCTAAAACGGTAAGTGAGACGATAATAAATTGAAGTTTTGATTGTTGTTGCTGAAAATCAATATTGTATTGAGTTTAAGCCAACCTCACAAAATCTCGGTAAATTGCAGCCAAATTTTACAGCAACTATGTGGTTACAAGTTTTAGAGATACTGAAATATACGCTTCCCGCGGTAATAGTAATGATTACTGCTTATCTGGTTTTGAAAAGTTTTTTAGAAAACGAAACCCGAAAATTAGATATTAAGCTACGCAAAGAAACCACTAAAGAAACATTGCTGTTGCGTCTGCAAGGCTATGAGCGGTTAATGATTTTTTTGGAAAGAATTTCACCGCCTAATTTATTAGTGCGCTTCGACAAAGAAGGATTAACCGCCAGAGAGTTTCAGCAAATATTAATTGCGGCAATCAGAGAAGAGTATGAGCACAACCTGTCGCAACAAATTTATGTTTCGGCCGATTCATGGCGGTTGGTAGTGTTGGCGAAAGACGAAACCATTAAAGTAATCAATCTTATTTCTCAAGCCAATCCCATTGATGCTTCTGCATTAGAGTTGTCGAGAGAAATTATTTCTTTCTACATTAATACCGAGCGCACTTTTCCCGGTGATGAAGCCATGTTGTTTATTAAAGATGATGTAAGAAAATTACTCTGATGTGAAATTGTTTCGCTTCACATATTGTGCACTCATCTTATCGCTAATTATTTCAGGGTGTAATAAAAAAGTATGTGTCAGTGTTTCAGAAACTACTTACTACAACATCAATAATGAGTTAGCTAAAGATTCAGCTACCGTTGCGTTTATAAAAACTTATGCCGACAGTTTGAATATTACCATGAATAAGGTAATTGGCTATGCAGCGGTTGATATGCCCAAAGCGAAGCCCGAATCGTTGATGGGTAATTTTTTTTGCGATGCTTTAATGTCAATCAGTAGTGATTATTTTCAACCGAAACCCGACTTGTGCATTATGAATTATGGTGGCTTGCGTATTCCTGTATTATCTAAAGGCGATATTACAATCGGGAAAATTTATGAGCTAATGCCGTTTGATAATTTTTTGGTGCTGATGAAAATAAAAGGCAATGTGCTGCAGGAAGTGTTGCATCATCTTGCCAGTGACGGTGGCTGGCCGGTTTCAGGCATTAAAATGAAAATTGTAAATGGAAAGGCAAATGAAATTTTCATCAATGATGAGTTGCTTCAGAATGAAAGAGAATACCAATTACTCATTTCAGATTATATGGCCGATGGTGGCGATAAATTAGAGATGCTGAAAAATATTCCTTATGATAACTCAGGCGTTTTTGTGCGTGATGCGGTAATTGGTTACATCATTCAGCAAACAGCAAACTCAAATAATATTCACCCTGTATTAGATAACAGAATACAATATGCTGAATAGAAGAAAATTTATTCAACGCTCTTTGGGCACTGCGTTGGTATTGGCAACCAATGGCATCTTCAATGAAGCATTGGCAAAATCTTCTCTCACTAAGCTCACTATTTTGCACACCAACGATATGCACAGCAGAATAGACCCCTTCCCTTTAGGTGATAAAAAATATGCAGGCAGAGGAGGCATGGCTGCCCGTGCTGCATTAATAAAACAAATAAGAAGCGAAGAAAAAAATGTATTGCTGCTTGACAGTGGCGATATATTTCAAGGCACACCATACTTTAATTTTTTTGGCGGAGAAGTAGAGTTTAAGTTGATGAGCCAAATGAAATACGATGCTGCTACATTAGGCAATCACGATTTCGATGCTGGCTTAGAAGGCCTGTTGCAACAATTGCCACATGCCGAATTTCCTTTCTTAAATGTCAATTACGATTTCAGCGATACTATATTAAACGGGCATATTCAGCGGTATAAAATTTTTCAATTCGGAAGAATAAAAGTGGGCGTATTTGGTGTGGGGATAGAATTGGAAGGGTTAGTGCCTGAAAAATTATTTGGTAATATTCTTTATCATCATCCTGTTGAAAAAGCCAATTATTTTGCATCGGTGTTGAAACATGAATACAAATGCGATTACATAATATGCCTGTCGCACCTGGGTTATAAACATAATAGTAGTAAAATATCAGATGTAATATTAGCTGCCGAAACGGAAAACATAGATATGATATTAGGCGGGCATACACATACCTTTATGCAACAGCCTGATAATGTGAAAGCTAAGAACGGTAAGCCCTGCGTTATCAGTCAATCGGGTTGGGCAGGATTATTGATGAGTAAAACCGATATAATTTTCGATGAAAAAAACAAGTGTTTAACAACAAAATTTTCACAAGTAAAAATTTAGAAATAAACAAGTGAAAAATTATTTTTTGTTTCGATTTTTTTATTCATATTCGCTTCACAATTGAAAAAGAAACCAGCAGGCTAAAATCGGGCTGGTTTTTTTATCCTTATTTATCACACGCACTAAAAATATTTTTTTAAATGGCCGAAGTAATACAGTATGAAGAGGTTTGGGTTAACTGCCTCAAGATTATTAAAGACAATGTAAGCGATCAAAGTTTCAAAACATGGTTTGTTCCCATTAAACCGGTTAAGCTGGACAACAACATTTTAACCATTCAGGTGCCAAGCCAGTTTTTTTACGAATGGTTGGAAGAGCATTATGTTTCGTTGTTGAGAAAAACCATTAAAAGAGAATTAGGGGAAGATGCAAGATTGGAATATCGTATTGTAGTAGAAAACAGCACAGCAAATAATACTAAACCTACTACCATAAATTTACCTAACTACAATAATGGTAATTCTAAAAATCCTGAAGTGCACGCGCCACTGGTGGTGAGCAACAATATCAAAAACCCGTTTATCATTCCGGGTTTGAAAAAGGTAAACATTGAATCTAATCTGTCGCACATTTATAATTTCGATTCTTTTGTAGAAGGCGATTGCAACCGTTTATCACGCTCTGCCGGTTATGCGGTATCAACCAAGCCACCGGGAGCCACCGCGTTTAACCCATTGGTATTATATGGTGGTGTGGGTTTGGGTAAAACGCATTTGGCGCAAGCTATAGGAAACGAGTTTCGTCAAAACTTTCCTAACAAAACAGTTTTATATGTGCCATCAGATAAATTCACCAATCAGTTTATTGATGCGCTGAAAAATAATTCGGTAAACGATTTCATTCACTTCTATCAGTTAGTAGATGTATTAATAGTAGATGATATTCAGTTTTTAGCCAACAAAGACAAAACACAAGATATTTTCTTCCACATTTTTAACCATTTGCACCAAAACGGTAAACAATTGGTATTAACTTCCGATCGCCCACCGCGAGATTTAGAAGGCATGGAAGAAAGATTATTATCGCGTTTCAAATGGGGTTTATCTGCCGATTTGCAAACTCCCGATTTTGAAACCCGCATCGCTATCCTGGAAAAGAAAATGTATGCCGATGGCATTGAGTTACCAAGGGAAGTGGTAGAATTTGTGGCTTACAATATTCAAACCAATATTCGCGAACTGGAAGGCGCGTTGATTTCTTTATTGGCGCAGGCATCGTTAAACAAAACTGAAATTGATTTAGACATTGCCAAGAAAATCATCAAGAATTTTGTGAAGAGTGTTTCCCGCGAAGTATCTATTGATTATATACAGAAAATGGTGTGCGAGCATTTCAATATTCAGCCCGATAAGTTGAAAGAGAAAACACGCAAGCGCCATGTAGTGCAGGCGCGTCAGTTGTCTATGTTTTTAGCGAAAAATTTTACTAAAAATTCTTTAAAAGCTATTGGTAAACATTTTGGTGGCAGAGATCACAGTACGGTTATTCACTCGTGCCAGGCAGTACAAAACCAAATAGATACCGACCAGGATTTTAATGAAAGTGTAAAAGATTTACAGAAGAAGATACAAATGAGTATTACCTAAGCGTAATACCTATTAAGTAGTCAGCGAAAATAATATTTCCTAATTCTGTTTATTTTTATACCTTTGCAACTCTTTAGTAAAAACCTCTTTGTGAAGTTGTTGCTATCGCAAGTTTTACGCACTGTAGTTCTTAATAAATTTTGCTCTCATCTGAAACAAATAATATTTGGTGAGGTGGGTGAGAGGCTTAAACCAACAGTTTGCTAAACTGTCGTGCTGGGAAACCGGCACCGAGGGTTCGAATCCCTCCCTCACCGTATCGGGGTGTAGCGCAGTCCGGTTAGCGCACCTGGTTTGGGACCAGGGGGTCC
>CAYSGX010000300.1:0-4327 GCA_964430605.1 uncultured Chitinophagaceae bacterium | reverse complement strand
ATCACACCCGCGTAAAGGTGTTTTGTGTGCATGGGGGCGTTGACCAGCAGCCGCAAATCGAAAAACTGAATAAAGGGGTAGATATACTTATTGCCACACCGGGCCGCATGTTTGATTTAGAAAGTCAGGGATATTTAAGGCTGCACCGGGTAGAAATATTAATACTCGATGAGGCCGACCACATGCTTGACCTGGGTTTTATAAGAGACATTAAAGACCTTATAGAAAAATTGCCAAAGAAAAGACAGACTTTGTTTTTTTCGGCAACCATTAATGAAACTATTAAAAAGCTTGCCTACTCTATTGTAAACAATGCTATAAGAATTCAGATTGCCCCCAAAGACCCCGTGTCGAAAAACATAACCCATTCGGTGGCATTTATAGAGATGGACGATAAAAGATTTTTCCTGGAAAGAATCATAAAAGAAAATCCTGAAAGCAAAATATTGGTTTTTGTACGCACCAAAGTGCGTGCCGAGCGGGTAAATAAAGCTATGGAGCGTGTGGGCATTGCCACCATGACTATTCACAGCGATAAAGAGCAGCAAGACCGTGTAGCAGTGATGAAGGCTTTTAGAAAAGGCGACAGCAAAATACTGGTGGCTACCGATGTGAGCGCGCGTGGCATTGACATACCTAACGTAGATTTTGTAATAAACTACGACCTGCCCGATGTAGCCGAAAACTATGTGCACCGCATCGGGCGCACAGGACGTGGCGTTAACAAAGGCAATGCCGTAAGTTTTTGCAGCCCCGAAGAAAAAGAAATGCTTGCCGAAATAGAAACTTTCCTGCACAAGCCCGTTGAACGCCTCGAAATAAAAAAGCGCGACTACCTCGACACCCTCGACTTTACCGAAGATATAGACAACAACTGGAAAGCCCTGCTAAAAGAGGCCGATGCCAATGCCGGAAAATTTAAGAAGAAAAAGAAAAAGTAATCAGAAAACTAGTAATAACAGAACATTAAGGCACAAGTACTATATTATATTTTCATTCTTTCCCAAGCTACTACTTTTACTCCCTCTGAATAATGTGTTAAGTCTGGTTTGTTCGTCAAGTTTATGACTCCAATCTTATAGCTTAATTCAAGTCGCTTTATGTCAACATTTTTAATCTCCCATTCTTTATGGTGAATGTCATAACGATAAATCGTTTCTCCTTTATCAAGATACAAGCAATAGCGTTCTGTAAGCCAACTGTCTAGTTTAGTCTTTTCTATTAGCTGCTCCTTTATTTCAAATTCAGTGTCCAAATAAAAGTCTTTTGAGATATTGATTGATTTGTAACTTTTATTTGTCCTCTAAATATTAGATTTTTCATAAGGAAGCCCTGATAATGTCTTTGCGATAAAAGCAGATAATTGTTTTTCAGCTTCAATGTTCAAAAAATAAACGCCTTTTTTATTGTTGTTATCAATGTATGTCCTTACGTTAATCTCATCAAAGTCAGAAATGAATTTAATAGCCGGTAAATTTCTTGGTCTTATTTTTTGCATAGTAAATGCCACTAAAGAAACATAAACCTCCCCGTCATAAGTATCTAGGTTTAAATCTTGGGGAACAAGATTTCTTAATGCGTCAAATGGTACTTTCCAATGCAAAAACAATGCATTATTCCATTCCTGATAGTATCTCCATTTATTTTTTGGATAGTTAAAAGATCTGTGTTTTGTTTCTGAAAGTATGTCGTCAATTATTTTCATTTACAGGTGATTTATTCATATTACCACAACGTAAGACCAAACAGTGGGTTTCTAATACTTAAATATCTTGGAGGTTATGTCTGGCTTGAATTAGTTATTTCGTTCAGGATATGTAATAACAATCCTGCTTATCTTCCATTCTCCTTTTTCTTTTAAAAGTGTCACTAATGGGTTGCTGTATTTATAACCTGTTGCATCGCCAATAACTGCAATTACAGTCGCACTGTCAGCCGAAATTATTGATTTTTCTATTTCTACTGTACTGAGGTCTTCGCCTTGTCCACCAGTCCAAACCATCCAATTCAAAAACGAACAATCATTATTTTCAACAAAATCAGCAGCAAATCCACCCGATTCTTCCACTTGCATTGAATTAACCTTTCTTAATTGTTCGTCACAACGATTGAATAATGGAGTTTCATTGCCATAAAATTCAGATGAGAAATAACCACACTCTTTCAGAAAGTCAAGATGCTTTGTAGCGTCAATTTTGTAGATACTATCCTTTGTTAGAATTACCTCTGGTACTTCAACATGTTCTTTTAAATAGATGGACTTGAGATACCATTGATAAAATTTCAATACAACTTTCTCTGGCTCATTTAACGTTTGGAGATTGCTTTCTGTACTATCAGTATTTAGGATTTTCTCGGATATCCTTTGATTGTTATTGTTGTAACAAGAGACCAAAATTGCAAGAGGGAAAATAACACTTAAAATAATGTTTGCTGACTTATTTATTCTGTTGCCCATTTTGTTAATTCAATTTCTATCTATCTGATTTCGCACTGCCGTTATATCATAACGTTAATTCCCAAATATACACAACACCAACCAACCCATTCCTACAACTTTCATCATAAATAACACCACAATGTAAGCCGCTACAAAATCACCCCCTGTTAAATTAGGTTAACCATCCTAACCCTCCATTGTAAAAAACATATTTTTACGCTGAATAAAAATTTCTGCATGAAAAAAATAATGTTGGCAGCAGCGGTGGCATTCTCGCTGCAACTGCAAGCCCAAACTCAGGAAAAACTACCCTCAAACTTCTTTATGAAAACCCTGAGCAACGGCTTGCAGGTGTTGGTAATTGAAGATAAAAGCGTACCGCTTGCCACTATAGAAATTGTGGTAAAAAACGGTGCCTATACCGAAAGCGATGAATACAATGGCCTGTCACATTTATATGAGCACATGTTTTTTAAAGCCAACAGGCAACTGCCTTCTCAGGAAAAATTTATGGAGCGGGTAAACGAGCTGGGCGTGGTGTTTAACGGCACTACTTCTAACGAGCGCGTGAACTATTTCATAACCCTCAGCAATGGCAAACTGAAAGAAGGGCTCACGTTTATGAACGATGCCATTAGATATCCGCTGTTTCTGCAAGAAGAAATGAAGAAAGAAAACCCCGTGGTAGATGCCGAGTTTCAGCGTGCCGAATCGAACCCCATATTTTTTCTTCAGAAAGATATGCAACGCGCCATGTGGGGCAATTTATTCAGCCGTAAAAATACCATTGGCGACCACGATATTATTATGACTGCCACCACCGAGAAGATGATTACCATTCAGCAGAAATATTATTACCCCAATAATTCTATGATTGTAATTGCAGGCGATGTAAAATACACCGATGTTTTCAAAACCGTAGAAAACATATATGGCGATTGGAAGTCCTCAGATTTTGACCCTTTTGAGAAGTGGCCCATTCCCGAGTTTGAACCTTTAAAAGAAAACAAGTACTTCATTACCGAAAATAAAAATACCCGCGTGCCCATTGTAATGCTGGGCTGGCACGGCCCCGATACCCGTGGCGACTTGCAGGCAACCTATGCGGCCGATGTTTTCTCTTATATTGTGCAGCAGAAATCGGCAAAACTACAGCGGGAACTGGTAGATGCCGGCTTGGCATTGAGCGTAAGCACCAGTTATCAAACTTGTAAACATACAGGCCCCATCAATATATTTTTTGTGCCCAATCCGGCAAAAGTAAAAGAGGCCTATGCCAAACTGTGGGAACACATTGCCCAGTGGGATAAAGACGATTACTTTACCGATGAGCAAATGGAAACCGCCAAAATAAAACTGGCTATTCAGGATGCCTACGGAAAAGAAAAAACATCTGATTATGTACATACCATTACTTTCTGGTGGGCTTCGGCAACAATGGGCTACTATACCAATTATGAAGAAAACATTAAGAAAGTTACCCGCGAAGACATTAAGCAATATGTAAACAAATACATAAAAAACAAGCCCTATGCAGCGGGTATGCTGGTAAACGAGCAAATGAAAGAGATGCTGCAAATCAATTCAGCCGACTATTTAAAAATGTAAACCAATCGAAAAGATTTTTTCTAAAACAACCCGCAGTACTTTAAAATATTTACCATGAAAAAGATATTTCTCTCAGCCATATTCTTTGCTGCTATAAAGTTTGCAGCAGTTGCTAACACCGATTTGAAAACATTTACAGTAGATGGCATAAAAGTAATACTGAAGCCCACCACAAAAGAGGTAGTGAGCGCCCGCCTGTTTATTAAAGGTGGCACCGCCAATTATACTAAAAACATAGAAGGCATAGAATCTTTATTGCTGAATGTGATAACCGAGGGC
>CAYSGX010000299.1:0-4330 GCA_964430605.1 uncultured Chitinophagaceae bacterium | reverse complement strand
GTTGCTCCTTCACAAACAGGATTGGGCGAAGCGGAAGCGGTTACATTCTGCGGAACATCATTTACTGTTACTGCTAAAGTTCTTGATGTTCCGTTGCCGCAACTGTTTACAGGCGTTACGGTAATAGTGCCGCCTGCGCTGCCTGCCGTTACATTGATGGTGTTGGTAGTGGAACTGCCTGTCCAGCCCGAAGGTAACTGCCAGTTGTAAGAAGTAGCATTAGGGTCGTTGGTAACGCTATATGTTTGAGTAGCTCCTGTGCAGGGATTGGTATTGCCCGAAACAGCAGAAGGCTGGGCGGGAATATTGATAATACTGATAGTTTTTGTTTGCGGGTCGCTGCTGCCACAGGCACTTACTGCCGATACGGTAATATTGCCTCCGTTGCTTCCGAAGTTAACAGCAATGGAAACGGTATTTTGTCCTGCCACTATACTTGAGCCAAAAGGTACTGCCCAAGTATATGAGGTGGCATAGTTTACAGGAGCAATAGAGAAGCTAATACCACTTGCTGAGGCACACACATCGCTTAATCCACTAATAATACTGGGCATATCGGGAATCACGCATCCGCAAAAAATACTTTGCCATGCACTGCCGATATATATTTCAAGGCAGTTATTAGTGGTATTGTAAACAATAAGCCCCTGAGCGGGCGTATTGATATTGTCCCTTTCTGTTTCGGTCATGCGGGGGGGAAGAAAACCGCTGTTGTCGGAACTGACTTCTAATTTTGCGCTGGGGTGAGGCGAAGATGTTCCTACGCCTACGTTTTGTGCCCATATACTTGATGTTATACAGGTAAATGTTACGAAGAGTAAAAATTTATTTTTCATAATCAGAATTTTGTTTTCAATAACTATTATTTAACTCAACGTTAAGATTGAGTGGAGCGTTCTTAATTAACTAAAGCCTGCCGCCGGGTGTGCTAAAACCCTTTTCCGCAACATTAAAATTATACTTTAAGCAAATAGCATGTCGGGTATATTTTTTGCAATAATTAGGTTTTGTAAATGTATATTTTACTAATAATTCACTATTTAATCACATTTTATTAATAACTTTCAGAAAAATAAATAAGGTTTCATAAAACAATCCGCCAGAGGCTATATGAGGTTTCACCGGAACCATTATGATTTATAATACCGGCTAATACTATGGCAAAGAAAGATTCGCTTCATTTACACAAGCTGATACAATCACTTACGAAACACGAGAAGGCTTATTTTGCCCGGTTTTCGAAGCAACATGCTTCCAAGCAAACGGAATACATAAAGTTGTTTTATGCGCTGGAAAAAATGAAACAGTATGACGAGCAGGCGTTGAGGCAACAGTTTGCCAATCTTCCTTTTCTGAAAAGTTATTTATTTGATTTAATACTGAACGCGCTTTCGGGTTATTATAATAATCCCAGGCATCCGCAGATATATATGCTTTCTAATTATGCCCATGCCTATATTCTGGAGAAAAAAGGATTTGTAAAAATGGCTGCCAAAGCGCTGCAACATGGCATACAGATGGCTGCGGTAAAGGGTAACCATATTTTTCAGTATATATTAATACAGTCGCAACACCGGCAACAATCTTTATTGGTTGACCCTGTTCAGCGAGATGTTTATTTTAAAGAAACTATTGAACAGCTAAACGGCTTGCTGAAAAAAGAACAACAATCGTTGCGATATCTCTTTGAATTTGATAAGGTAAAACTGCTGTATGCGAAGATGTCGCAGGGATTGCCCTTTGATGCCGATATTGCCAATATAGATATTGAATTGCTGCTGAATGTAGATGATGGGGCAGGCAGCAGAGACAGGCGCCTGTGTTATGAAACACTGATTATATTTTTTAATGCCGTGGGAAAGGATAAAGATGCTTATCTGATATCACATAAATATCTGCAATTTGAAAAAAAGATTTTGTTGCAGCCCGGCAACGATATGGAATATTATTCGCGGTCGCTGATGTTTGCCGCCATCAGCAATTCTAATATCAATAAGAAAGTAGAGGCGCAAAAGCATCTCGAAATAATGAATCGTCTTCGTCCTGAAAACAAGCAGGTAGATAATCTGAACAGGGTAAGATACATCACTACCAAGCTCAACTTGTTTTGTGAGCAAAAAGAATATTCAATTGGTTCTAAATTTACATTAGAGGCCATGAAAAATTATCCTCAATATTTTGAAACCGATAAGCCGCATTTTCAGGGGTTTAATATTTTGGGGTATATGCTGTTGCTGTTCTTTTTCGACAATCGTTTCGATATGTGTATCAGGTTGCTTAATCATACCGATATGAACAACGTGAGGCATAATTCGCCCAGCTTATTTAAAGACATGGAAATATTGCGCCTGATGTTACAAATAGAAATGGGTAATCATGATTTACTGGAGAGCATGATTCATAGTATGCAGGAAAAATTTAAAAAAAATAAAATGCTCGATGAGCACACTAAACTGTTGCTGAAATATTTCAGGTATTTTTCAAAGGGCCATATTCAGCAGAAAGAGCAGGAGGCCATATTAAAATCGCTGCGCAGCATTACCGAAATTCCTCACCACAAGTTCTTGTATAAATTCATGGGTATTATGCCTTATGAGGAATATATAAAAGGGCACAGCGGTTATTAGCAATGTTTTACAACTGCTCCCTGTAATCGCCCGGTTCTTCTTTTATATTTGCCGCAGCTTCATTTTCACGGGCATGATTATTTTGCTCGCCCAGGGTCCAGTTATCGGTGGCGGTGGTTTGAATCCATGTTGAATAACTCTTGCGGAACACTTGCGCAGAAATGCCAAAAATGCTTTGAAACAATTGTTCCAACTCGCTCACTTTCATAAGGCTGTTTACTTCAATAATACCTTTTTGAGCAGCACCCGTAGCTTCGCCAATGGTGAGGTTGCGGGGCAACTGATTTTTTACTGACGAGCCTTCGCCTTCCTGATGAGTGGTGGTGTATAGTTCAATTTTAAGGTAAGGAAATCTTTTTGCAATCTCTTCCTGTAATTCTTTTACAGTAGTGGCTTCAGTTATTTTTAAAATCATGGTTATTAATTTTCCTCAAAAGTATTGCTGCCACAATAAGCAGCCAATGACTTTAGTCAACCCCTGTACTGAACAGTAAACTATACCTTTCTGTAATATTCTGAAGCAATACTTTTAAAACTTTACCACTGTGGGCTTGCAGGGCTTCATTTATTTTGCTGAATTTAGCGTCAATGAAATTAAAGAAGAAAATTATTTTGGGTATAGACCCCGGTACGGTGTTGTTTGGTTATGGAGTTATAGAAGTATCGGGCAATAAACTATCGCTGATAAGCCTGGGCACTATTGAGTTGAATAAGCTGAAAAATCAACCCGCCAAACTGGAAAAAATATTTGAGCGTGTATGCTGGCTCATTGAACAGTATCAGCCCGATGACTGTGCTATTGAAGCACCTTTTTATGGCAAGAATCCGCAATCGATGCTGAAGTTGGGCAGGGCGCAAGGCGTGGCAATGGCTGCCGTGCTCACCAATAAAATAGATATTACCGAGTATGCGCCCAGGAAGATAAAACAATCTATCACAGGCAATGGCAATGCCTCTAAAGAGCAGGTGGCAGCTATGTTGCAGCGCATTTTAAGTTTTAATGATTTGCCTAAATATCTGGATGCTACCGATGCGCTGGGCGTGGCGGTGTGCCATCATTTTCAAACCTCTTCGCCCCTACTTGCCAATTCGAAAGCTAAAAACTGGAAAGATTTTTTGAAAGATAATCCCGATAAAATTGCAGGCGGCTGATGCTTTGCAGCGCGTAGCCGCATTTATAATTTTCAACCATTCAACATGCGAGTAGTTATTCAAAGAGTAAGCGAGGCATCGGTAACCATAAACGGAAAAATAAATGGTGCCATTGAACAGGGCTTGCTGATTTTAGCGGGGTTTGAAGACAGCGATACTGCCGAAGATTTGCAATGGATGAGCAAAAAAATTATTCAGCTTAGAATATTTAACGATGCTGAAGGTGTTATGAATTTATCAGTTCAGGATATTGATGGCGGGCTGTTATTAATAAGCCAGTTTACCCTGCATGCCGCCACTAAAAAAGGCAACCGCCCTTCATACATCAAAGCCGCCCGGCCCGAAAAAGCCATTCCGCTATACAACGATTTTATAACACAGCTTACACAAGCGTTGGGCAAGCCCGTTGCCACCGGCATATTTGGTGCCGATATGAAAGTGGCTTTGGTAAACGATGGCCCCGTAACTATTATTATAGACTCGAAAAACAAAGAGTAGCGTAATGAAAGCCATAAACAAAAAAGGCTGAAAAGAATATCCTTTCAGCCTTT
>CAYSGX010000298.1:0-4335 GCA_964430605.1 uncultured Chitinophagaceae bacterium | reverse complement strand
AATTTATTTTGTACGGTAATAACACCCGATATTGAATTAAGAACCGAAGATGCCGCAAAGTTTTGAAGCAAGAAATAACGATGAAAGATGCCATTTCACAATGGGGCAACTTAGCCGCATTAATAGCAGGATTAATGCAAGCTGATTATGCCTTAATTGGCCGTTCGCTGCAAGATGTTGTTGTGGAGCCAATGCGTTCGTTATTAATTCCGGGTTTTGACGAAGTAAAACAAGCGGCTTTAGACAGTGGTGTTTTAGGTTGCAGCATTTCAGGCTCGGGGCCATCTGTTTTCGCTTTAACCGATTCTGAAACTATTGCTGAAAACGCAGGTATTGCTATGCAAAAAGCATTAAATACTATTGGGCTTCAGGGAAAAATTTATACTTCTAAAGTAAACACTGAAGGAGCGAAAATTATCTGATACTATTATCTGAAACTGCTTTGTAAACTATTTCAGAAATGTCTGCAATTACACCTGCCAGTTCCTCAAAACTATCGCCTTTTGTCATTACACAAAGCAGGTAGGGATTACCGGGAATATAAACAATGCCACAATCGTGCAGTTGTTTTAAATTAGTATCTACATAACCTCTTTCACCAAACTTGTGAGACACCGCAATATCTTTGGGCAACTTAGCAGGCAACCCAATTTTAAAGTTTGTGGTGCTTAATATTTGCAGCGCTTTTTCAGACATCTCCCTGTTTAAATAAGTGGCATTGTATAGAAATCTGAAAAATGACGAGTAGCCTTTAACCGAAATAAAATCTTTACTTAAATCAAGGCCGCTGGTATTGATGCCAATTTCGTTCATAGAAGTAATTATATTTTCATCGCCCACAACATCTATGAGCAGCTCTTTGGCTTCATTATCAGAATACTTAATCATGCTGACAAGTAATTCTTCAACTGTGTAGCTGTTACCGATTTTAATTAAATCGTCTTTGATATTCGGTGTATATTCCAAATCTTTCAACTCGGTATAATTAATTTTCTTTTTCAGCAGTCCCGGATCATATTCAGCTTTCTTTAAGACTGCAATCATTATAGGCACTTTCAGCAAACTTGCCGGTGAGTAAGCGTGGTGTTCATCAATTCCAATCCAAGGCCCACTGTTTAATGAACGAAAGTAAATTGATATATGGGAAGATGTCGCCTTTGTTAAAGACTGGTTAATATATTTTTTCAATTCAGCTTCTAACTGAACCAAAGAAATTATTTTGGACGGCCGGTAGTTGTCGCACTCAAGCAAGGGATTAATATATTTATAAACGCCTCCGCTTCTCGACTCATTGAAAGAATCTTTCTCGTCAGCAACTTTACTGTTTATTTCTTCGGTTGGCGATGAAATACTTCTTCCTAAAAAGAAGCAAACTGTACCTGTTAACAGCAATAGTACTGCCGTAACAATAGCATTTTTATTTCTTAACATAACGTGTTTCGGAGATTAATTTCCGGTGTAAATGTATGATTCGTTATATCAACAAAAAATACCTGTATAAGCGTATTTGCAGATATAAAAAACTCTTACTGAACAGGTATTGTGTTATTACTTCTTGAGTCTTTTATACTAATGATTTCAGAAACAATATAATTGCTGTTGCCCCGCCACGGAATGGCATTAAAATATTCTTTGTAGCGCAGCTCTAAAAACTTACCGCTGTTCAATTCTAATACTTGCGCAATGCTGTCGTTTTCTATACTGAAATCAAACTCATTGCTTTGCAGCGCGCCTGCTGTTACCGATTTAAAACCTTCCTGAATAATTCTTCCTTCCCAGGTTTTAAATACATATCCTTTCTTTACAATAAAGTTAAGTTGCCCGGCTTTTACGCCTTCACCAAAAACGAAATAAAATCTCCACCATAAAAAAACCAAAAGAATGAGTAGCACAATTGGAATAAAAATCAGCAGCTTTTTCATAAGATTAATTATATGGGGTAAATCTATAGTTTAAACTTGAAAAATCAGACAATACGGTTATATTTATGTTAATGAGGATGTGCTTTTAAAATAAATATTTTGCCAAAAGATTTTCAGAATTAAAATATTTGTAGTTTTATGACTCTTAAAATTATCCGGGTGTTTACATCAAGAAATTTCTTTACAGTAATTGCTGTTTTTTGTGCAGGTTTTTCTTTTGCGCAAGACATACACTTTTCTCAATATTATGCCAACCCGCTGTATATGAACCCTGCGTTGACAGGAAGTTTTTATGGCGATTTTCGTGCGGCAGTAAATTACAGAAATCAAGCGTTTACGGTTTCTAACACGCCTTATGTAACCTACAGTGGCTCTTTTGATATAGCGCCACTAAAAAAGAAAATGCGTTATGATGTGTTTGGTGTGGGCTTACTGGTTTATAACGACAAAGCCGGAAATGGTGTATTAAAAACACAATCAGTTCAGGCATCGGCAGCATACAATAAAGTTTTAGACGCATACAAAAAATATAGCCTCGGAATCGGAATTCAGGGTGGTATTATTCAAAAGCGAATAGATTTCAGCAAGCTGGCTTTCGAATCGCAATTTGATGGCGATACTGATTTTGATTTGGCATTGCCTAATGGCGAAAATCAAACCAACGATAATTTTATTTTACCTGCTTTAAGTGCCGGCATTTTATGGAAAGCTTTTTTTACAAAAACTATTAATGCTTATGCAGGCTTTTCAATGAGCAATTTGTTGCAACCCAAACAAACTTTCTTGAATGACCCTGAAAGCAGACTGAGTACCCGGTATTTAATTCATGGCGCGGTAGATTTCAGAATTGGCAAGTATGCTTCTATTTCGCCTACATTAATGTTTAAAGCGCAAAACACTGCTCAGCAATTAAATCTGGGCACTGCCTTTGGCTATGATTTCAGCGATGTGAGCTCATTATATCTGGGCATGTGGTATCGTTGGAAAGATGCCATTATTCCTACGGTAGCTTTAGAAATTTATGGCTTTAGAATTGGCTTAAGCTATGACGCTAATATTTCAAAGTTAAAACCTGCCACAAGAGGACACGGAGCGGTTGAACTTTCAATGATGTATATTCATAAAAAAGCGGCTCCTTCTTATTTCTCTCCGGTAAATTTCTGCCCAAGGTTTTAGCAGCTAAAAATTACCGAATTTTATCGGGTGAACTTTTTACAACAAATACAACTGGGGCTTAGTGCATACAAAGAAGCGCACGCTTTTATAAAACAACATAATTTTTATTCTTATTTCTTTGTTCCCATACTGTTTAACTTAGCATTGTTTGTTTTGTTTTCAGGATTGGTGTGGCACTATGCGCAAATGGGTGCTGACAAAATTTATTTCGCCCTGAATATTGACACCCTGAATTTTGGTGAATTTTCTTTCTTAAAACAAATAATTCATTTTGCTTTAGCTTTTATTTTCAAATTACTGGGGCTATTGATTTACATGATTACCTTCAGAAATATTGTGCTGGTATTAATGGCGCCTGTACTTGCCATTGTCGCTGAAAAAACTGCCGAAATAATTACCGGAAAAGCATTGCCCTTTTCATGGCTTCAGTTTTTAAAAGATACCGCAAGAGGCATAGTTATAGCGGTAAAAAATGCGCTGAAAGAAATATTTTACACCATTATTATTTTTTTGCTTTCTTTTATTCCTGTAATAGGGTTTGCAGGGGCTTTAATAGTATTTGTCATGCAGAGCTATTTCTACGGTTTTTCTATGCTCGATTATACTTTAGAGCGCGCAAGAATGAATATCCGGCAAAGCGAAAATTTTATTTGGCAACATAAATGGCTGGCAGTTGCAATAGGCACAGTATTCAACTTATTGGTGGCAGTTTCTACCACTTTCTCTGTTTTTCCTTCGGTATTTGTAAGTTTTTTTGTGAAAGCATTTTTATTAATTCCATTAATAGCCCTGTCTGTAGCGCCAATATATGGTGTAGTGGCAAGCACAATCGCAGCATTGAAAATTTTAAACCCCCGGTTGAGTGTCGAAGAACAATAATTCTAAAGGAAAATTATTTCTTATTCCTGCCCCATTAGGAGAAGATGCCACGCATGTTATTCCTGAATATGTAAAACAACAAGTGTTTCAGTTAAAGCATTTTATTGTTGAGCGCGAGAAAACGGCAAGAAGGTATTTAAAGGTTATCGGTTATCCGCATTCGTTAGATGAATTGACTTTGTTTACTTTAAATGAGCACACACCACAGCATGATTTAGCGCAATACATAAAACCTTTGGAAGAAGGCATTTCAATGGGTTTAATTTCTGAAGCAGGTTGTCCGGGTGTTGCCGACCCCGGTGCGCCAATAGTAGCGATGTGTCATAATTCAGGTATTCAGGCAATACCTTTTGTAGGG
>CAYSGX010000297.1:0-4355 GCA_964430605.1 uncultured Chitinophagaceae bacterium | reverse complement strand
AATAACTACTTTAGCCAAAACAAACTTTCTACCTATGCCAATACCGAAATGAAGGTAAAAACCTTTGTGTTGTTGGCGGCATACTTTGCAAGTTACTTTGCTATAATCAGTGGCATATTCAGCTTGCCGTTAATGTGTTTTTTTGCCTTTACAATGGGTGTGGCAATGGCAGGCATTGGGTTTAGCATTGCTCACGATGCTATCCATGGCGCTTATTCTGAAAACAAAACGGTTAATTATATTCTGGGTTTAACCATGAATTTAATTGGTGGCAACCGTTACTCGTGGAGTATTACGCATAATATTGTACATCACACTTATACCAATATTCACGAGCACGATGAAGATTTGAAGTTAGCTCCTTTTATACGCTTGTCTGAACATGAACCACATCGTGCCATTCATCGCTTTCAGCATTTTCTTACGTTTGTAGCATACAGTCTGGCTACGGTATTCTGGGTATTTCTGAAAGATTATAAGAAACTGTCGCAAAAAAACATTGGGCCATATCACAGCAAAAAGCATCCCCGCCAGGAAATGGTATTGCTGCTTTTGACTAAAATTATTTATTATGCTTACACTATTGCGATTCCTTTATTGTTGTTAGATATTACCATTGGTCAGTTTTTAATTGGCTTTTTCACTATGCACCTCACTGCCGGAATTATTTTGGGCGTAATATTTTCTTTAGCGCATGTGGTAGAAAATACTGAGCATCCACTGGGCGATGAACACGGCAAAATGCCCGATGCGTGGGCAATACACCAAATGAAAACTACTAACAATTTTGCTATGAATAACTCGCTGGTAAACTGGTATGTGGGTGGCCTAAACTTTCAGGTAGAACATCACTTGTTTCCAAATATTTGCAGCATTCACTATAAAAATATCAGCCCTATCGTAAAATCTACTGCCGAAGAGTTTGATGTGCCTTACAATTATCACAATACGTTGGGCGATGCCATTGCTTCACATTACAGGCAATTGAAAGTGTTGGGGCAAGGGTAATTTTCACTGCTGAATAAAACTATTTCCATCCATTTTATTTATCTTCCCTGCTTAATATTATTTCATTATGACAGAAAGAATTGAAACCGATTTAACCAAGATGCTGGGTATTCGTTACCCGATTATTATGGCGCCTATGTTTTTAGTAAGCAATGCCGCTATGACAATTGAAGCCATTAAAAGTGGCATTACAGGCGCTATTCCCTCTTTAAATTACAGAACCAACGAGCAGTTTATTCAGGCTATAAGAGAAATTAAGCAGGCGGCCAAAGGGCCTATGGGCATTAATTTAATTGTGAATAAATCGAACATTAAACTTGCCGACCACCTGAAGATATGTGTAGATGAAAAGGTTGATTTTATTATCACTTCGCTGGGTAGCCCCGAAGCGGTAATAGCTGCCTGCAAGCCTCACGGCATTAAGGTTTTTTGTGATGTAGTTGATTTGAAATTTGCACTGAAAGTAGAAGCTATGGGGGCCGATGCTATTATAGCCGTTAACTCTGGCGCGGGTGGCCATGCCGGGCCTTTACCTCCCGAAATTTTAATTCCTGAATTAGTGGCTCATTGTAAAATTCCTGTTATTTCTGCCGGTGGAGTAGGGCAAGGTGGTCAGTTGAAAGATAAACTTAAATTGGGCGCTTGCGGAGCATCTATCGGAAGTCCGTTTATTGCTTCTGTCGAAGCGCCTGTGTCGCAGGAATATAAGCAGGCTTGTGTAGATTATGGCGCAAAAGATATTGTGCTCACTACCAAGCTTTCGGGTACGCCTTGCACTATTATTAATACGCCCTATGTGCAGCAAATAGGTACGCGACAAAACTGGCTCGAAAATCTGTTAAACAAAAATAAAACCATTAAAAAATATGCTAAAATGCTCACCTTTTACAAAGGCATGAAAGCTTTGGAAAAAGCCGCTTTCAGCGCCACTTACCAAACGCTTTGGTGTGCAGGCCCGTCTATTGAACATGTAAAAGCTGTTAAGCCGGTAAAAGATATTGTGGCAACACTTATTTCAGAATATGAAGCCGTTGAAGAGGGTGTACCTGTATAATTTCTTGTTGCTGAAAAAAGATAAGCCCCTCAAAAATTATATTGCTGAGGGGCTTTATTATTTAGGAAAATTCTTTTTATTAAAAGTTTACTTCCTTTTCAATCTATAAGCAACCAACACTTCGTGAGCACCATTACTCACCGTATTAAGATTTGAAGTAGTAATATCGTAAGAGTAGCCGATTTCAATCATGTCTTTTATAATTACACCGGCAAGAATACTTACAGCATCGGTAGTTCTGTATGAAGCGCCCAACCACACTAAATTATTGTAGATACCTCTAAGGTTAATATCAGCCTGCAAAGGCGCTGCTTTTACGCCCTTCAGTTGAAAAGAAGGGTCTAACTCAAACTTATCGGCCACCTTAAATTTATAACCTGCCGATAAAAAATAGTGGCGAATCAACTTGTTCATTTTCAGGGGGTCGTTCACTTCTAACTTAATAGAACTTTGAAACAATTGCGGCACCGAAAAGCCTGCATAAAAGCCTTTCTGCCTGTAGTAAATACCCAAGCCTGCATCGGGCAAAAACTTGCCTTGCTGCGCGGCATCTACGGCAACATCATCTTGCTCTCTGATGGTGAAATTATTGCCCAAATCGTATCTGATAATACCTGCCGAAATACCTCCCGACAACATACCTTCATTTTTAAATTCAATACCATAAGCGGCAGCAACGCTGAAACCTGTAGTGCGCAACGGGCCTGTTACATCATGAAAAACATTTCCGCCTAAACCTAAAGGAAATTTCTTCAAACGCCCGTAACCTGTAAGGTTCACAGTTTGTGGAGCACCTTCAAGACCTGCCCACTGGTTACGGTACAATGCCCTGAAATCGATATGCTCTTTAGAAGCGGCAACCGCTGGGTTGTAATAAAATTCATTAAAAATGAAATTGGTAAACATGGGTTTTTGCTGAGCCAACAATGTTAGCTGCCAAAAGCAAAGTATTAATACAATAATTTTTTTCATATCGAAGGTTGATTCTTGTTGTTAGTTATCTTATAATAGTTACATGTCCTGAAAATATTTGATTTTCAATATCATTCAATTTCAGGATATAATAATAAGTGGCGCTTGGCAACGGGTTTCCTTTTTTATTTGTGCCATCCCACGCATTGGCATTGGTATAAGGTTTTTGCTCATATACAAGGCTGCCCCAGCGATTATATATTTGCAATTCATTGTCAGGATAATTCTCTAAGCCGTCAATAATCCAAAGGTCATTTTTGCCATCGCCATTGGGAGAGAATACATCATAGATTATCAATGTGTCGGCACAAAATCTCGCGGCATTCAATTCAGTGGTATCAATCAAGAAACAATCGTTTAAATCAACAATAGTAACCGTATAAACACCTGCTGTAAGATTTATGGCAACTGAAGAATCCTGACCGTTATTCCACTCAAAAGTATAACCATCATTACCGCCCACTAAAATAATTTCAATGGCGCCATCTGTAGTGGTGTCGCATTCAGGCTGTATAATATTTTTTTCAAGAATGGCTATAGCTGCTGTGCCTACCGAAACGGTATCAGCAGCTATACAATCAAGATTATCCGTAGCCGTAACAATATATACGCCTGCGGAAAGGTTTGAAATGGTTTGTGTGGTTTCGCCATTGCTCCATTCATAAGTAAATGGCGGCTCGTTGCCTGTTGGGGTGGCAATAGCAGTGGCGCTGCCTGTACCATCGCATGAAATACCTGAAACACTTGCGTTAACACTTAATCCTGAAAGTGAAAGCACCGCAAATACGCTGTCGGCTGTGCAACCGTTAGCATCAACAACCGTAACGCCATAATTACCCGCGCTAAGGTTAGTAACTGTTTCGCCTACAGCACCTGTTGACCAAGTTTCAGTATAGGGTGCGGTACCACCTGTAACAATCAGTTTAATTGCCCCGATAGTATCATACTCGCACTGAACACCTGTTATTACGGTTGACATCGCAATAGTATTTAACGCACCCACCGAAATAACCTGCACTTCTGTACAACTTGCGGCATCGGTGACGGTTAAGGTATAATTACCCGTGCCAACACCTGTAAGGTTTTGTGTGGTTTCTCCATTGCTCCACGCAAAGGTATAAGGCGTTGCGCCACCGCTAACCGTTGCCGTTACAGTGCCGTTATTCACGCCTTGACAACTGGCATCTGTCGCGCTTAATGAAACCACAATGCCTCCCGGAGAAGTTAAAGTGAAACTTAAAGAATCGGCACAGCCATTATTATCGGTTACAGTTACACTGAAATTACCTGCACCCACATTGGTAAGATTTTGTGTAGTGGC
>CAYSGX010000296.1:3735-4361 GCA_964430605.1 uncultured Chitinophagaceae bacterium | reverse complement strand
CCCTGAAAAATATTTGTGTGGGCATTCCTTTTCTGGAAGCGTCTTTATTATATAATTTGGTGGCACACAGCAATAATTTCAAATTATTTTACGATAAACATTTAACCGTGCATATAGGTATGGATATTATGCCCAAAAGAGATGCTCAATACTATTGGCATAACAGGCATGAATTTTTTAAGGAAATATTACCTGCAATTAAACCTAAACTGAAAGCTGAAAATTTACCTTACAGCGAACTGCCATTTTATAAACGAATGCTGAATTACACCTTAAACCCTGCTGTATTTACACTGCTTAATTCAGAATTGGAAACTAAAGGCTTTTGGGATAAAATGAGATTACTGAAAGATGAAATAAGATTTAGTTGGCTACAGAAAAACTAAAACCGCAGCTTAAAGATATTTTTTTTGCCACGGAGGCACAGATAAAATCAGGATGACATCTATATCGGGTTCAGGACTTTTCCGGTAGCTATAAAACATTTATGAAAGAGGTCTGTTTTATAAATTCACTGATAATTTCTACAGGCCAAAATTGTAAACAAAAACATGAAAATCAGCCTAATTTTATCTGTGCCTCCGTGGCATCCTGTAACAATATATTCCGGGCATAGTTGATTTTTT
>CAYSGX010000296.1:0-3725 GCA_964430605.1 uncultured Chitinophagaceae bacterium | reverse complement strand
GGTCAGTAGTGATTCTTTAACTACCTTTTTCACCAACACTTGTCCATTAGCCATTTTTATTTGGCAGAAATAAATGCCCTTTGCCAAGTGGCCGATATTAAGCCTGTATAAATTATTTTCACTTCCTGTTGTAATTTCTTTGAAAGGAAAAGAACTTTGAATTTTTCCCGCTACATCATACAATACTACATTTTCAATTTGCAAATCTGAACGCTTAATCAGTAATTCATTTATTGCAGGATTTGGGAACACTAACAATTTTGGGGCTTCATTATTAAGTTCTAAAACACTCAACAACGGGTCTTTATATTTCAGCAAAAACATATCGGCATCTTGTGTTTGAACCAGTGTAGTATCGCCCAATTCAAGCAGTGCATAAAAATAGCCTGTTACATAAATATCCTGATTATTACCCAAAGCCACTGCCATAGCCAGTTGAAAGTTTGCCCCGCCACCTTCGCGCACCCATTGATAATTGCCATTACTATTCCACTTAGCTAAAAATATATCCTGCCTTCTGCCGGTGCCAATATTATCATTACCAAATCTCGCAATTGAATCTATTGCGCCACTTACAAATACGCTTCCGTCATTTGCCACGGCTATTCCTGTGCCCAAATCGAGGCTGGTGCCGCCTTCTGAGGTTGCCCAAAGGCACAATCCCTTAGCGCCATACTTCGCAACGAAAACATCATTATATCCTCTTGCTAATAGTGTAAAGTCTCCAAAATAAGCTTCATCGGCAAAGTAACCTGTGATGTAAGCATTTTTCTGATTATCAACCGCAATAGCGTAAGCCGCATCGCCTGTCAGCCCTCCGGCTTGTTCAGCCCATTCCCATTGCCCTGCCGAGTCTATTTTAGCGATAAATATTTCTGAGCTTACGCTTGGAGTGTAAAACGTTTCATCGCCAAAATCGGCAATATTTTTAAACGAGCCTGTAATATAACAGCCACGCTCAAAATCAACCGCAATACCTAATCCTAAATCTTCCTGATTGCCTCCTGCTCTTTTTACCCATTCCATATTCCCGTTAGCGCTATATTTTGCGACATACACATCAGCATTACCTTTTGAAGTAAGCACGCTATTTCCAAATGCTGCAAAACCCTCAAATGTTCCGGTAATATAAGCCGCGCCTTTATAATCGGCTGCCACTGCAAAGCCTCTGTCTACACCTATGCCGCCAATTTTTTTTACCCAAATTAAATCGCCATTGGTATTGTATTTCGCTAAAAAGCCATCAATGCCTCCATTGCTTGTTAAAAGTACATTGTCGAAAAAAGCGATAGAGTCAAAAGAGCCTGCAACAAAAATATTCCCTTCGTTATCAGCAGCTACACCCACGGCAATATCGTCTAACGGGCCGCCCGCGGTTCTCACCCATAATAAATCTCCGGCCGCATTGTATTTAGCAATAAAAATATCATCTACACCTCTTCCCACATAAGTTGTTTCATCAAACTTTATTTTGCCTGAAAAATATCCGGTAACAATTACATTGCCTTCTTTATCTACACATACACCTCTGCCTGCATCTCTTGATAATTCTCCGGCACTTCTTGCCCATTCAAATACCTGCGCATTTGCTGCACTTGTAAAAAGTAAAAAAACTACAATGAAAAACCTGTTAAAACTCATATTGCTGTGTTGTTTCGATTAAACAAAAAAGGGCACTATTGAAGTGCCCTTTTAATTAACTAAACTTCTGTTAGAAAACAGATAATTTCTTAACTACTTTCTCATTCGCGGCAGCGTTAATTACTTCTACAAGGTAAATACCTTTATCAAAATTATTAACGTTGATGCGGGTCATGTCATTAAATTTCTCAGTAAATACTAATTGTCCGACAGTGCTATAAACATTCACTTGCAATTCAGTAGTTCTGTTAGCAAAAACAGTAACAAAATTATCAGACGGGTTTGGATATACAACAACATCTAATTTATCTGAAGTATTTACCAAATTATCTACACTGGTAACATTTTTCTGATAGATAGGTAAAGTAACCTTAGTAGGATATTGAGGTGAATGCGCCACTCTTTGTACTGCGATTCTTGGTTCCATTTCTTCACCATTAAACACATAGGTTTTACCATCAGAAGGTTGTCTTCTAAAGAAATCGCGCTCTTCAGTAGGAAGATTTGGATTCACTTGGTAACGTGTATGATTGCTGCTGCAAATCATTACTCTTAATTTATGGCCTTTACCCCAGGTGTAAGCAACAGGCATTCCCTGAAAATAATATTCATAAATTTCACCCGCATTAATATTTCTGAAAGGAATATTATCTAATTCCTGAATTTTGGTAGGGTCGTTAATATCCGCGTCAGCCAAAGCTCTTGCAAAATCAATAGCAGCGGTATTGATTACGGCTTCCGTAACAAAATATACGCTGCCATCAGGATACTCATCTAAAATTCTAACAATAAAATCAGTATTGGTAGGTACATTCACCAAGCCGTCAGGGTTTGTTTTCGCATATAAGGTTACTTTAGGAAAACCAATCATACACAACGAATCTTCAATAACTTCTGTTTCGTAGTGAATAATACCTGCCCTGTCGTAGCCGTAAGGTGCATAACGGGGATCCATTAAATTAAACTGCCCCTGGCTGTTCCTGTCTCCCTGAGGTGTCCTAACAATCATATTAGCCCCGCCAATAGCCTGAATTGCATCATTAGGGTCGTGTACATATACTTTGTAGCCTTCATCACCGGTAGGCGCACTGTAGTTCATAGCACCGTTTTGGTGTAAATAAAAATCTTTAAAATCTACCAAATGGTTTATTGGGAAAGTATCTGCTGAAAACCAGTAATTGCCTATGCCTTCATTTTCAGCCACGCCATCGTTAATGGGGCCAACCACATAAAAACGAACATCCGGCACACTTTCATAATCAATTGAGTCGATTGCCGCTGTAAGTTCAGAGCCTGTAAATTCAGGTAATAACGGGCTTCCGAATGGAGGTAAATCAACGGTGATTTCCTGATTTACAAACAATGGCGGCCAGTTGATTTTCAATTTAATGCCATTTACACCGGCAGAACCTAACAGTAAATTAATCAAGTCTTCAAATTGCATGTAGTAATCTTGCGAAGGCACTTGAATAGTTATAGAATCTCCGTTACTTAAACTGGCAATCTTTTGTTTTTTATTGCTTTGAGGTATTAAAACTTTCGGCATACCAATGTTGGCATAATCGTTATAGTTTAAGTTGTATCTTAACCAGCTAATAACTTCCGATTTTAATACATCAGCAACGTTTAAGTTGTTTTGGTCAATATTGCCCAAATCAAATCCTAAAATATCGGAAACATTAGGATGGTATCTTCTGTCAGGCAAAGGGTCGCCATTTGGAGCTTTTTCACCAGGTGTCGCGGGACGCATATCACCGGATGTTCTCGAGCCAATAGTCTGGTGTGCCCAAGGGCCTATAACCAGTTTTTGTAGTTTATGAATTTTTGTACCGGGTTCCGCGAATGGATTTGCCTGTACATTATTAATATCGGGAGTATATCTGTTAAATTTTTTCATTAACGCCCAAGTCTGAATCTGGCCATCTGTGAAAATATCCCACCATCCGGTAAGATGATAAGCCGGCACCTGCATATTTGTGTACCTGCTATACTTCCTGTCGGGTGTAGATTCCTGAACAGCGCCCCATGCATAATCAAATACGTTTGTTTCAGCTTCTCCATTTATATCAACCGGAGAACGGCTG
>CAYSGX010000295.1:0-4367 GCA_964430605.1 uncultured Chitinophagaceae bacterium | reverse complement strand
CTTTTTCAGTCAGCTGCCCGCCTTCTTCATAACCTACATATCCCGGAGGGGCGCCAATTAAGCGGCTCACCGAAAACTTTTCCATGTATTCGCTCATATCAATTCTGATTAATGAATCTTCAGAATCGAATAAGTAGCGCGAAAGCGTGCGCGCCAGTTCGGTTTTACCAACACCTGTAGGCCCCAGGAAAATAAATGAGCCGATTGGCTTTTTAGGATCTTTCAAACCCACACGATTACGCTGAATAGCTTTCACTACTTTGGCAATAGCATCATCCTGACCAATTACACCGCCTCTTAAATCATCGCCCATGGTAAGCAATTTATTGCTTTCGCCCTGCGCCACACGTTTCACAGGTATGCCGGTCATCATGGCAACAATCTCGGCAATATCTTCTTCGCCAACAGGATAACGTTTGGTTTTAGCCTCTTCTTCCCACTGGTTTTTAGCGCGCTCTAATTCTTCCAGCAAACGCTTTTCGGTATCTCTCAAACGGGCAGCCTCTTCATACTTCTGGCTTTTTACCACCTGATTTTTTTCTACCTTAATATCTTCAATTTTCTTTTCAAGCTCTATTACTTCTTTAGGAACGGTGATGTTTTTAAGATGCACGCGAGCGCCCACTTCATCTAGAATATCAATGGCTTTATCGGGCAAAAACCTGTCGGTGATATAACGGTTGCTCAAACTTACACAAGCGCTGATGGCTTCATCGGAATAGGCTACATTATGAAACTCTTCGTATTTCGGACGGATATTGTTCAATATCATAATGGTTTCTTCGGGCGAAGGCGGGTCAACAATTACTTTCTGAAACCTGCGGTCTAACGCGCCATCTTTTTCTATATACTGGCGATACTCATCTAAAGTTGAAGCGCCAATACATTGCAGTTCGCCACGAGCTAAGGCAGGCTTAAAAATGTTAGAAGCATCTAACGAACCTGTTGCGCCACCCGCGCCAACAATAGTATGAATTTCATCTATGAAAAGTATTACATCACGGTTCTTTTCCAGTTCGGTCATAATAGCTTTCATGCGTTCTTCAAACTGCCCGCGATATTTAGTGCCTGCAACTAAAGCGGCTAAGTCTAACATCACAATGCGCTTGTCGAACAGCACGCGCGACACTTGTCTTTTAATGATGCGCAACGCCAAGCCTTCTACAATGGCTGTTTTACCCACACCCGGTTCGCCAATTAAAATGGGGTTGTTCTTTTTTCTGCGCGAAAGAATTTGTGATACTCTTTCTATTTCGCTTTCACGGCCAATAATGGGGTCTAAATTGCCTTCTTCCGCCTGGCGGGTAACATCTCTTCCGAAGTTATCTAACACCGGTGTTTTAGATTTTACGTTGCCTTGCTTTTTTTGTGAAGAAGCCCCCGCGCCTTGCCCGCCTCTTGTACGCTCGTCTTCTTCGTAAGGGTCGTCATCGCCCTGGTCGCCAGACATTTCGCTGGTAATATCCTTTTTCAGATAATCTAATTCCGCTTTAAATATATCGTAGTCCACATCAAATTGTTTTAGTATTTGTGTTGCAATGTTGTCTTTATTTTTCAGAATAGAGAGTATTAAATGCTCGGTGCCAATTTGGTCGCTTTTGGTAACCTTAGCTTCTAACACTGTAATTTTCAAAATCTTTTCGGCTTGCTTGGTAAGTGGCAGGCTGTTGTTTGAATTAAATACCGCTTTCGATACTTTGTCTTTTATATTGGCTTCAATTACTTTGCGTAGCGAAGGCAAATCAACATCGAGCGATTTCAAAACCTTTAAAGCCAAACCATCGCCTTCTCTTATTAAGCCTAAAATTAAATGCTCGATACCTATATAGTCCTGCCCTAAACGCAAGGCTTCTTCTCTGCTAAAAGAAATTACTTCTTTAACCCGGGGTGAAAATTTCGATTCCATAGTTCACAAAATTGATGAATAATGCCTTAACGCAATATGCTACAACAGTAGCAAGATAGTAAACTCTAAAGCAATAAAAAAGTTCTTTTTATTTAGGCCGCGACATACTTTCTAACAAGGCGCTCGTTAACTGACTTGTTTTTAAAAATTTTATGCCGCAACAGGCTAATCTTATAGGTTTTTAACTAACGCTTGTATTAATTACCGGTAAAATAAGGCTGTTGCTTTGCAATATTTCAGGCTATTACGCCTGAAATCCATATTTTTTTATTTCCTAAAGTATTTTTCTGCAAAAAAATTTTAGCTTTACTACGTTATTTAACTACCAAATAAATACTTAGCCGATGAAATTTTCAATAGATAAGAGGGACAAATACAGCCTTTTCAGGTTGGAAGATGAGAAGCTGAATACTTTAAATGCTCCTAAGCTGAAATCTGAACTGGTAGTATTAAATGCCAGTGGCACCAAAAACATTATTTTAGATTTATCTGAAGTTTCTTTTGTTGACTCATCGGGATTAAGCGCCATTCTTATTGGCAATCGCCTTTGCAAAAATGTGAACGGCACTTTTGTGGTTACCCGCCTAAATGAGTATGTAGCCAAGCTGGTTAAAATTTCTCAGCTCGATTCTATTCTGAATATTCTCCCTACAATTGAAGAGTCTGTTGATTTTGTAATGATGGAGGAAGTAGAAAGAGATGCCAAAGGCAATGGCTAATCTTTGTTTTATCTTTTAGTCTTCTTTTTTCTAGGAATTAATTGTTTTCTATTGCGGTTTTGAATAGTCAGTAAAGAATTTTGAAATTAACTGATGAACTAACTCGTAATAACTATTTCTCATTCCGAAAATTTCTTAATAATCATCTGCTTTTCATAGTGTTTTGTTAAATATTTTGCGGTGATGTCAGTCATGCAGGAAAGTATTCATGAGTGGCTGTAAGTGTAGCCGATTTTGTTCCGCTATGGTTTTCCAGTTCCACTTCCAGTTTTTCGTTGGCATGGTTGCCCGGAACGGTAAGGTATAACTCATAGATAGTAGGGTGGTTGCTGCCCACTGTTTTGCGATATACAGGGCTTTGGTTTAGTGTGGCAACATGTTGCTGCTGTAACTGGTTATTGGGTGCTCCTTATTATTTTTACATGCACAATAATAAATCAAAATGGTATAACTTCACTCTACTAAAAAAACAAATTATGAAAACAAACCAATCTTTTTTATTCGGCATTTTAATGCTTTTTTCATTCTCTTCTCTTTTTTTAACCTCTTGCGATAAAGAAACAGAAAGCGAATTTGATTTACCCTTTACATTACCTTCAGTTACAGTACCTGCTATGGGAGCACCATTTGATGTAAACAAAGTTTTTGTTTCTGAAGTATTAACTACAGGTATTGAAGCAAAACTAAACGAATATGGCGCTTCCTTAAACGACATTGAATCGGCTAAGCTGAAAGATTTAAGAGTTGAAATTACCGCGCCAAACGGAAGAACTTTTGATGCAGTTGTTTTCTTGGAATCATTTGTTAAGGCCGATGGTTTAACCGATGCGAAAATTGCTTATTCTGAAGGTAGTTTAGACGGAAAAACAAATGTTACTTTTTCTTCTCAGTTTGAAAATTTTGCCGAGCATATTAAAAAAGATGCTTTCAGTTTAATTATTCAAGGCTTCATTGATGAGGCTGTTCCAACAGCTACTACTTTGAAAGTAGATTTTATTGTTACGGTAAAAGTGAAAACCAAAAAATAATTTTTTATTGTTTCAGCTAAAAGTAAAAACCCTCGACAGAATAAATTCTATCGGGGGTTTTCACACTAAAACCAAAACCAACTACAAGCTTCGTTTACTTTATTTGTAACGTTTTATTTTCGATGCCGGGCTTAACTGTTTGTTTAGTAGCTGCATTTTCAAACTTTAATATTTGTGTGTTTCTGAACCCTACGGAATTAAAGACATACATTTCTTCTTTGTTATCAGTTAATGCAATACCATTCATAAAACCATTGTTGTTGTTTGCCGCTGCAATTTCTACAGGCTCACCAAATTTTTCTTTAGTAGTATTACGGGTAGCAGAATAGATGCGGTCGCCAGACAAGATGAAGATTTCTTTTTCATCGTTAGTCAGGTAACAACTCATGTTATTATTCACATCTTTAACTGTGATATCTAATTTTACCGGTGCGGAAAACTTAGCGTCCGTTGAGGCTCTTTCAGCAGAGAAGAAAGTAATGTTGCTGCCTTTTTGCTTAGTGAAATATAACCTTAAACCATCTTTAGACAACCAAGGGTAGCTATCAGATGCAGTCGCATCGTTTACTTCATCTAAGGTTCTGATGTTTACAAAACCACCTTCGGCTTTTTCAGCAATGTATAAATCATTTCCTTTTTGTGTGCCATCGGTGCTGCTTACAAACACCATCGCAGACTCATCGCCATTTAGCGTTGGCATTATAATATCGTAGC
>CAYSGX010000294.1:1358-4385 GCA_964430605.1 uncultured Chitinophagaceae bacterium | reverse complement strand
GCTTTGACTTTATTATTAAGGTCTGAACCTGCTATTGTATCCCGCTTGCCGGGACTATGTTTCGCTTAAAACAGGCATCAGACAATTATAGTTTTGCAAGCAAAAAACACAATAGCAGTAAATCATACATTATACCAAATCTATGTTTCTATTGTGGTTAAATATTTTACCTTATGGTATTTGTGTTCACACGATAGCTATCGGGATTATCGGGAACAATTAGTATTAATTACAGCGATGCTTTAAACTGAAACGTTAACAAACTAACTTTACATTTGTTGGAGAATAAAATATTCAGCATGAAAATATATACCAAAACCGGAGATAAAGGGCAAACCTCATTAATTGGCGGCACACGAGTACCCAAGCATCATTTACGCATCGAAACCTATGGCACTGTTGATGAATTAAACTCTTATATAGGATTGGTAAGCGATAGTTTTGTCCATGCGCGCACCAATACTGTTCTTAAAGAAATTCAGGACAGGTTGTTTACCATTGGTTCTTCTTTAGCTTCCGACCCTGAAAAATCTAAAATGAAAATTCCCGATTTAAAAGAAGAAGACATTAAGCTGTTGGAAAAGGAAATAGATACGATGAATGAAGCGCTGCCACCACTTAAAAGCTTTATTCTTCCCGGTGGAAATATAGCTGCTTCGCATTGCCATGTGGCACGGTGTGTTTGCAGAAGAACCGAAAGATTAGCCGTGCAATTGGCAGAAAATGAATGGGTAGATGATAAAATTATTATTTATTTGAATAGGCTTTCAGATTATCTTTTTGTATTGGCAAGATTTATTTCTTATCAGTTAAAATCTGATGAAATCCTTTGGCAGCCTAGAGTTTAGCTATATTTTGTTGTTTTGTTCAGGCTGAAAAAAATGTTTTTGATACAGTAACAATCCTTGTTTATCCACATGTGAAAACAAAAGGTTTTAATAATCGTTTTGACGATTCATTAATACTTCTATATTTGCACGAAATTTAAAATCTATTTTATGTTCTGGACTCTTGAATTAGCATCATACTTAGAAGATGCCCCATATCCTGCTACTAAAGATGAGTTGATAGACTTTGCCATTCGCGCAGGCGCACCTATTGAGGTTATCGAAAATCTTCAGGAATTAGAAGATGATGGTGAGTTCTATGAAAGCATAGACGATATCTGGCCCGATTACCCGACTACCGATGACTTCTTCTTTAATGAAGATGAGCATTGATTTTTAGTAAATCAGCAATTAATAAAAAACGCCACTATTTTATGTAGTGGCGTTTTCTGTTTTAAGGATTATTGTTTTCTACACCGCTGCGTTTTTATTCTGAATAACAGCTAAGGTTAACCTGCTTATGCAAACCAATTGCTCTTTTTCGTTGTGGATTTTAATTTCCCAGATATGGGTTTTCTTGCCTAAATGAATGGGAGTGGCAGTGCCTGTTACATAGCCGCTGGTAACCGGTTTTATATGGTTGGCATTTATCTCTAAGCCCACTACATATTCATCGGGATAAGAAACACACATTTGCCCTGCCGAGCTGCCTATGGTTTCTGCCAGCGCTACCGATGCCCCGCCATGTAATACTCCCGCGGGTTGCACGGTTGTGTTGTTTACAGGCATTTTGGCTTTAATAAAATTATCGCCTACTTCTGTAAATTCTATTTTCAAATGTGATACCAATGTATTGCCTGATAATTCATTTAAGGTATCAACGGTTGTTTCCTGCTTCCAGATTTTCATAATAAATCAATGCTAAACTCAATAATATTTACCTGGGAAATTTCAATTTATCTTTTACCTGGTCTTTCACTTGTTGCTTTGCTTTCTCGGCTTCTTTCTTAGCTCTTTCTTCAGCCTCTTTTTTAGCCTTGTCGGCTTCTGCTCTTGCCTTAGCTTCTGCCTCAGCTTTTTGTTTGTTAAATTCTTCCTGCGCTTTTTGTTTTTGCGTGTCTATTTCGGCTTTGGCTTTATCTTCCAGTTCTTTTTTCTTTTGGTCTAAAAGTTCTTTGGCATTGTCTTTTAAAGAGCCGGCACCCACCACTCCAAATTTCAGTTGTGGATTATCCATTGTTCCGGTTACATCTATTTTAAATTTTAAATCGCTTGGCAATGCAGCATTAGTGAGTCCCGGAATTTTTGCTTGTGAAACCATATTGTTTACTTCACCCATAGCGCCTTGCAATAGCTGGGTAGGAGCATCTAAAAGCACTTTATAATCGAGTGTATTGTCTAACCCGTGTGAGCCTGAAAAATTCAACATCATATTATTCATTTTCAAATCGGTAGGGTCAATTGCCATCCGGCCATTTTTGAATTTAAACACAGTCCAGCCTTTATCTAAAGAAAGATTTTTTAATTGATTCAGTTTGAATTTATCGGCAATTTTATTCAGCGTTTCTATACCTGAAATTTTCACATCGCTCACTTCTAATAAGCCATCGCCAATTAAGGTTTTTAAATCGGGCGAAAGGTCTTCACCTAATCTTCCGGTAATATTCAGTTTTGAATTGAATTTGCCGTTTACATTTTTCAGAACAGGAGCGTAGCTTGCCATCATATCCAGGCCTTTGTAGGCTTGCTGAAAATCTATATTCTTTAAATCATAGTCGAAGCTGATTTCGGGGTTGCCTTCGTTTTTAGTAGAATAAGTGCCATTGGCTAAAATGCTTCCGCCAAATACGTTGGCAACTAAATTACCGATACGCACGGTTTCGTCTCTAACGGTGAGTATGCCCGATACATTTTTCAGTGCGATATTATCATACTGAATATTGTTAAAAATTCCATTAATAACAAAGTCGATATTGTTGGGCACTTTTACATCTAAGATAGTATCGCTGGTAGTTTCGGGTGTAGTTGTTCCAGCAGTTTCGGCCATAAACTCATTAAGGTCTAAATTGTTACTGCGCAGTGATAATGTGCCTTTTAAATTGTCATCGGCAAAAACATAATTCAATAAATTATCTAACGTGCCTTTAGCGGCAAAATCGCTTTTGCCAATGCGGGCATTCAAATCGTTTAACCCGGAGCC
>CAYSGX010000294.1:0-1348 GCA_964430605.1 uncultured Chitinophagaceae bacterium | reverse complement strand
GCGGAAACCTTTTAAATCAACAGTTAATTTAGCATCAAAATCCTGATAACGTCCTTGGTCTATTGCCGATAATCTTCCTTTGGCAGTAACATCGGCAGTTAAAATTCCCGATATATTTTTCAGGTCTTCCATTGGATAATATGCAGGCACTTTCTTTAAATCAATTTTTCCTTTGGCATGTGCATCAATATTGGGGTCGCTGATGGGCGAGGTTATTTTCGCTTTTAACGAGAAAGGGTCGTTATCTACCGTCATGTTAAAGCGCGATAAATCGACTAATGTTTTATCTAAATCGCCACCGGGATTAGATACTTTTAAATCGATAAAAATATTTTTAACGGCTGTAGGAACGCCCGGATACTGAAACATGGCATTATCTACATCTAAGTTTAAACCAAAAGCGGGATAAACCGTTTCAGTATATTTTCCTTTTGCAAAGGCATTTAACGTTAGCTTGCCCGATGCTTTTACGCTCTCAAAATTTTTTTTGTAAATATTCGGAATTAAAGAAAGCAATGTTTTGAAATCGGTCTGTTTAGTATTCAGCTTCACATCTAAATCATAATCGGTTTCGTTCATTATTATGAAGCCATCTAAGCCTAATGTAAGGCCATTCAGTTTTAGTTCGTTTTCTTTAAAAGTGTATTTATTAGTAGTCTGGTTTATTTCTACATCAGCTTTTAGCGCCAGTTCGGCATTTTTCAGATAAGAGGTCGCGCCATCTCTGTAAGTCAGTTTTTCAATAGCAGTATTGCTGTTCAGCACAAATACATCTTGTGTAAAATCGCCATCGGCATCAATATTCAGGTTGGCAATTTTCGCATAGGTTTTACTGGAATCATCATCGAAAATAATATCAGATTTAGCAATGCTGAACTTTCTTAGCTTTAGGCTGAAAGGGCTTGTTTCGCCTGCTGCCGCTTCTTTCCCGGTATCTTTCGCGATATCCCAATTGGTTTTCCCTTCTTTATTTTTTCTGGCATTTATTTTAGCATTGTTGATGCCGATAGATTTTATATCATAGGTTTCGGCATTAATTACCGTCATAATATCCAGGCTGATATTGAAGTTGCCTATATAAGCCAAAGTGTCGCCTTCAAAAGGTTTCAGATTAATAACTGAAACATCATTAATGGCAAAACTAAGATTAGGAAAGTCTTTAAAAATGCTTAAACTGAAACTGCCAAAATCTACCTTGGCGTTTACATTTTTATTGATTTCGGTTTTTACAGCGGCAATTATTTTGTCTTTAAACAGAAATGGGAATGCAACTAATGCACCTGTTAACAACACGAAAAATATGGCAAAGCCAATTAATATTTTTTTCAGCATAACAATATAATTTAAC
>CAYSGX010000293.1:0-4391 GCA_964430605.1 uncultured Chitinophagaceae bacterium | reverse complement strand
CACTCCAATTTACCCACCATACCCCGCGCGTGGCTATGCAAGCTTCAGGCGGAGCCTTTGAAGCTTGCGATTCTTTTGGTTACTTTTTCTTCTAAAGAAAAGTGACAAAGAAAACAATCACCTCCCACTGGTAGTAGCACCCACTACTACCCAAAACCCCATGAAGCGTCCGTTCATATTTGAACCAACTATCCCCATACACTTTCTTCTAAAATCATCTCACAGCCAAAAAGGCTAAAAATCATAACCCATCATAACAATCAGCGTCATCAGCGTTCCATCACACCTGCATCCTCTGTGCCTCTGTGGCAAAAAATCATAACCATCAATCTTCATCCCCCTTCGTGTCTTTGCACCCCTGTATCCGCCCATCCCACTTTTATATCCGTCTGTCCATTTTCCATATCCACCTAACCCTTTTTCATATCCGTCTATCCATTTTCCACATCCGCCTCTCCAACTTCCGTATCCGTCCATCCCACTTCCATGTCCGCCTTTCTTACTCCAATATCCGTCCGTCCCATTTCTATATCCGCCTGTCCCATTTTAATCTCCGTCTTCCCATTTCCGGCATCCGCCCTCCCATATTCAGCATCTCTCTTTCACTGCAAGCCATCTCTGCGATGCGCCACCACATCACCCGGCATCTACTTTATACCTTCCTTTAGCGTCATTCCGGCTCCCCTTCCTGCCAAAGCAAAATAATGCCAATTGTACATTAAAATTAGCCTGAAAGGCATTTTAATGTTTACAATGGTTATGCCGTTCTGACAGTTGAAATAGTAAGGTTAGCGTTTCGTATAAAAAACAAAAAGCCGATAGTTCTTAGCTATCGGCTTTTTAGGCAATGTGGTAAAAAGCAGTGGTTTCTTGATAAAGATTTATTGCATAAAAAAGAGGCCGCCTCTTTTGAGACAGCCTCTTTTAAATAAAGCGACTAAGCCTTATAGAGAGATTTACTGTTTAATCAATTTTTTCACAATAACATCTTTCTCTGTTCTGATACTTAACATATACAAGCCATTGCTTAATCCGCTTGCATCAACAGTATTCACTGTATTTGTCAAATACATTGTTTTTACAAGCTTACCTTGCGCGTTCAGTATTTCAAGCGTAGCATTTTTATGAATTTCAATAGTCAGTTTATCGCTTGTCGGATTTGGATAAACCGTAATTCCGTTTAATAAATCCTGACTATTGTTGCCTATACCCACTATATTATCACATAAAGCAACTACTGCCGTTGGAACAGATACATCATCATTATTTCCAAAGCCCAATTGCCCGTTAGGGTTTCTTCCGAAAGCGAACAATGAATCATTACCGGTTAATGCTAATGAGTAGTTAGTTCCGCAAGCTAACGATACAATGTTGGTTAAATTACTTATCGCAACCGGAACAGAACTATTAGCTAACGTACCATCGCCCAGATTGCCATAAGTGTTTCTGCCCCACGATACCGCAGTATTGTCGTCTTTAATGGCATGAGCATGGAATGCGCCACCGGCAATTGATATAATGTTTGAAAGCCCTGATACCTGAACCAAATTAGATTTATCTACCGTTGTACCATCGCCCAATTGACCGTACAGGTTTTCGCCCCAAGTCCACACGGTGCTGTCGCTTTTTAGCGCAATAGAAAAGAAACGGCCTGCTGCCACAGCAATAAAACCGGTAGCTCCACTAACTTGTGCAGGCACATTTTTATTTACACTGGTGCCATCGCCCAATTGACCTTTGCTGTTTCTTCCCCAGGCCCATACAGTGCCATCGTTCTTAACAGCCAAAGAGTGATATTCACCGCCACCAATAGCAATTACATCAGTAAGGCCTGAAACTTGGGTAGGGGTGTTTTTGTTGGTGTTGGTTCCATCGCCTAATTGGCCGTCACTGTTTCTTCCCCAAGCCCACACTGTGCCGTCAGATTTTAATGCCAATGAATGATAGCCTGCTGTTCCGCCTGATATAGCAATTACATCAGATAGCCCCGGTATCTCAACAGCATTATCAGAATTGTTGTTGGTTCCATCACCCAGTTGGCCATCAGTATTATCGCCCCAAGCCCACACCGTGTTATCATCTTTCAACGCCAGCGTGTGCTGATAGCCCGCTGCAACAGATTGAACATCGCTTAATCCCGTTACTGCAACAGGTAAATTTGTTTCGGTGGTAGTTCCATCGCCTACCTGGCCAAGTGAATTGGCGCCCCAGCCATTAACGCTGTTTCCATTATCACATAAATAAAATGAATGCGACCAGCCTGCTGATATTTTCTGGTTGAAAGGCGCGGCAGTAAAAGTTGGGCATAATGACAACACCGGGTCAGGAGTATTTTTAACGTTGCCTGTCTGACCGTCTCCGAGTTGACCGTTAGGGTTTCTGCCCCATCCGAAAGCCGCATCATTTTCATCAACAGCAAGTGAAAAGTTAGTTCCTCCTGCAATGCCGACAACTTTAGTAAGTAAAGTTACTGCCACAGGAACAGAACTGTTGGTAGTTGTGCCGTTACCTAACTGACCGAAGTCATTTCTGCCCCAACTTACAATCGTGCTGTCACTTTTAATAGCAAGCACGTGGAAAGCACCTCCAATGATTGCGGTTGCATCCGTCAGTCCTGATACCTGAACAGGAGTGGTAGCATCGGTGGTAGTTCCATCACCTAATTGACCGTTATTATTTTGTCCCCATGTGAAAACAGTGCTATCGCTTTTCAAGGCAATGGAAAAGAAGCGACCACCCTTAACCGAAGTAATGCCTGTTAGCCCGCTCACCTGAACAGGAGCGGCAGCATCGGTGGTAGTTCCATCACCAATTTGACCGCTTGAATTATCGCCCCAAGCCCAAACATCGCCATTGTCGTCAATAGCCAATGAATGATATTCGCCACCGCCAATAGCAATAATGTTGGTAAGACCTGAAACTTGCGTTGGCTCATTTTTATTTACTGTTGTGCCATCTCCCAATTGCCCATCGCTGTTTCTGCCCCAAGCCCACACTGTGCCATCGACTTTCAAAGCCAGTGAATGATAACCGGAAGAACCTGTCGATATGGCAATAACGCCTGTTAGTCCCGAAAGTTTTACAGGAACATTTGTGCTTGTGTTTGTTCCGTTGCCTAATTGCCCATCGGTATTTCCGCCCCAAGCCCAAACGGTGCTGTCGTTACGCAAAGCAAGCGTGTGCGTGTAGCCCGCTGCCACTGCTGTAACTCCCGTTAAACCATTTACCAATGCAGGCAAGGTTTTTTGTGTGTTAGCGCCATCGCCTAATTGCCCGTCAGCATTTAAACCCCAGGCATTAACTGTGTTGCCGTTGTTGCACAAGAAAACTGTGTGCGACACGCTGGACGAAATTTTTTGTGAGAAAGAAGATGATGCGCTAAAAAAGAATAGCAGCACAAGCATGGCTTTCCATCCGGTTTGTGTTTTGTTTTGATAAAGCATATATTTTTTCATGTTGAATGGTTTAGTTAGTTATTGATTAATGTTTAATGAGTTTTTGTGAAATACGCTGCGTACCTGACGAGATAGTCATGAAATAAATTCCGTTCAATTGATTTGAAAGGTCAATTGAAAATGAGGCAGTGGTGTTATCTAAATCAAGTGATGTTTGGAATACTTTTTTTCCGACTAAATCATGAATTTCCAGTTTGCTGTCAGAAAGCTGACGGGTAATACCTGATAATTCAATATTGAATAAACCACCGGCTGACGGATTAGGAAAAGCATTAAGCGCTGTTGCCGGCCCATTTATTGATGCAACACTGAGTGGTTGAACAATAGGGCATACAATAGCAGATTGCCATAGGGTGTTCCGTTGGGTAAAAGTGCCATCTCCTAATTGCCCGCTGGCATTTCTGCCACAGCCCCAAAAGGTACCATCGGTTTTATACACCAGCGAAAAATTGGTTCCTGCCGCCATGCCTGCTACATCTGAAATGTCGAGCATTTGTACCGGGGTAGAACGGGGAGTAAGTGTATTGTCGCCAATGTTTCCATAAGTGTTTCTGCCCCATGCCCACACGGTGTTATCATCTTTCACCGCCATGCAGTGAAAGGCTCCGGTAGCCGCTACGGCAGCAGTAACTCCTGTAAGCCCGCTTACCTGCACAGGTGTTGACCTGTCGGTAGTAGTGCCATCGCCCAGTTGGCCATAAAGGTTTTCGCCCCATGTCCACACGGTGCCATCGCTTTTTACTGCGAGTGAAAAGAAACGTCCGGCAGTTATTTTCACCACATCGGTAAGTCCGTTTACCTGCACAGGAGTTGCTTGGTCGGCTGTAGTACCGTTTCCAATTTGACCACTTATATTATCGCCCCATGCCCACACCGTGCCATCGTTTTTAAGCGCCAGTACATGATAAGTTCCGGCAGCAATGGCGGTAACGTTTG
>CAYSGX010000292.1:1407-4401 GCA_964430605.1 uncultured Chitinophagaceae bacterium | reverse complement strand
TCAAATTAAATCTCAGAGATAAGAAAAAATATCAGGCATATAACTGGCGAAGCCGTGCGATTACGGAACAATTAGAAAAAGAGCAAGCGGCTTATGTGCTTACTGAAATCAATAATAACCTCAACAATTCGAGTGGTTATTTAGGCGCGATAAGTGACCGAAGCAAAGAATTGTATTTCAACAAACAAACTGTTGGGCAATACTTATATGCGCAATTGCAAGAAAGTCCACACAACCGCCTGAAAAATCAGGTGTTTTATCGTCAGGATTATTTGGACGAGTTTGAAGCAATTTGGAAGGAGCAGTCGAAACATCATCCCGAACTGACCAATGAACTAAAAATCGAAATACGGGATATAACTATATTTTATCAGCGAAAACTGAAATCGCAAAAGAGTTTGATTAGCTTCTGTGAGTTTGAAAGTAAGGAAATTGAAATTGAGAAAAACGGACAAAAAGCCAAACGAACTATCGGGCTGAAAGTTGCTCCAAAACCATCGCCTTTGTTTCAGGAGTTTAAAATTTGGCAAGTGCTGAATAACGTTTTAATTAAAAAGAAAGGAAGTAAAAAACGTGTTGCAAAAACTACAGAGCAAACCTCATTGTTTGAAGAAGAGAAAGAAATATTTGCTTTTGATTTGGAAGCTAAACAAACGCTGTATGACGAACTGAATCTTAAAGGCAATTTAAAAGCGGCTAAAATCATTGAATTATTAGGATACAAACCGAACGATTGGGAATTGAATTATTCAGAACTCGAAGGCAACAGAACAAACAAGGCGTTATATGAAGCGTATCTGAAAATTTTGGATTTGGAAGGCTATGATGTAAAAGATTTACTGAACGTAAAATCTAATAAAGATGAAGTGGAATTAGATGATTTGAACGTTCCTGCTTCGGAAATCAAAGAAATGGTAAAATCCATTTTTGAAACGCTGAACATCAATACCGAAATTTTGGAGTTTAATGCAGAGTTGGATGGTAAGGCGTTTGAACAGCAAAAATCATATCAGTTATGGCATTTACTTCATTCTTATGAGGGCGATGATTCGCCAAGTGGGAACGAAAAATTGTATGAGTTACTAGAAAAGAAATTCGGTTTCAAAAGAGAACATGCGCAGCTATTAGCCAACGTAACACTTTCTGATGATTACGGCAATTTGAGTGCGAAAGCAATTCGCAACATTTATCCGTTTATTAAAGAAAACAAATACAGCGAAGCGTGTGAATTGGCGGGTTACAGACATTCCGCTTCATCTTTAACCAAAGAAGAAATTGCCAATCGTCCGTTAAAAGACAAACTGGAATTGTTGAAGAAAAATAGTCTGCGCAATCCTGTGGTAGAGAAAATTCTTAATCAAATGGTGAATGTGGTAAACACTTTGCTTGAAACCAATCGGGCAAAAGACCCGAATTTCAAATTTGATGAAATAAGAATTGAATTGGCGCGTGATTTAAAGAAAAATGCCAAAGAGCGTGCAGAAATGACAACGAATATTAATGCTGCAAAAATCAAACATGAGAAAATAATCAAAATTTTACAAGCCGAATTTGGTGTTCCTAATCCAAGCCGAAATGATATTATTCGTTACAAACTGTATGAAGAATTGAAAAACAATGCCTACAAGGATTTATACACGAACACCTATATTCCGAGAGAAATTTTGTTTAGCAAACAGATAGATGTTGATCATATTATTCCGCAAGCAAGATTGTTTGATGACAGTTTTTCCAATAAAACGGTAATTTACCGAAAAGACAATTTGAAAAAAGGCAACCGCACAACTATTGATTTTATTGAAAGCGAATATGGGAAAGATAAAGCGGAAGAATTTTTACAAAGAATAGAAACACTTTTTGAGTTTGGTAAAAAGAACATTGAAGAAGGAATATCAAAAGCCAAATTTCAGAAATTGCAAAAAAAGGAAATGGAAATCGGAGATGGTTTTATAGAAAGAGATTTGCGCGACAGTCAATACATTGCCAAGAAAGCAAAGAATATGCTGTATGATATTACTCGCTCCGTTCTTTCTACATCGGGAAGCATTACGGACAGGTTGCGTGAAGATTGGGATTTGATAAACATTATGCAGGAACTCAATTTCGATAAGTTCAAAAAATTAGGACTTACCGAAATGGTCGAGAAAAAAGACGGAACGTTTAAAGAGTGTATTGTGGACTGGAGCAAACGCAACGACCATCGCCACCACGCTATGGATGCACTCACTGTTGCTTTTACCAAACATAGCCACGTTCAGTATTTGAATTATCTGAATGCACGTTACAACGAAACACATAAGTTTCACGCAAGCATAAAAGGAATTGAAACCAACGAAACGCACGTTGTAAAAGATGATAAGGGAAACAGCAAACGAGTGTTTAATCTTCCCATTTCGAACTTCCGACAAGCCGCCAAAGAACATTTGGAAAATGTGCTGGTTTCACACAAAGCGAAAAATAAAGTTGTAACGAAAAACAAGAATAAAATTGCAGGTAAAGATAAACCACAAGAAACACTTACCCCAAGAGGTCAGTTACATAAGGAAACCGTTTACGGAAAAATAAGAGTGCCTGTTGTATCAGAGGAGAAAGTAGGAGCGAAATTTGATTTGGAAACGGTGAATACGGTCGTTAATCCACAATTCAAGCAACTGCTTTTACAGCGATTGGCAGAAAATGATAACGACCCGAAAAAAGCGTTTGCAGGGAAAAATGCGCCCGCAAAAAATCCAATTTATCTCAATGAAGAAAAGACGGAAATATTGCCCGAAAAAGTAAAACTGCTTCGCTATGAAAATGGTTATACCATTCGGAAAGATGTTACACCTGATTTGAAAATTGATAAAGTAATTGACAAAGCAGTAAGGACAGTTTTGGAAAACCGTCTGAAAGAATTTGGAGGCGACCCGAAAAAAGCATTCGTTGACTTAGAAAAGAACCCGATTTGGCTCAACAAAACAAAAGGCATTTCCATTAAACGGGTCACAATAAGTG
>CAYSGX010000292.1:0-1397 GCA_964430605.1 uncultured Chitinophagaceae bacterium | reverse complement strand
AAAGAAATTTTAGATGAAAACAGCAATAAAATTCCTGTTGATTTTGTCAGCACAGGAAACAATCACCATGTTGCTATTTACCAAGACGAGAATGGTAATTTACAAGAAAGAGTAGTTTCATTATTTGAAGCAGTTCAATTGGTAAATGTGGGACTTCCTGTTATTGACAGAGAGTTTAATAAAGGAATTGGCTGGCAGTTTTTATTCACCATGAAACAAAACGAATACTTTGTGTTCCCAAATGAAAAAACAGGTTTCAATCCTAACGATATTGATTTATTAGACCCAAAAAACAATAAACTGATAAGCCCTAATTTGTTTCGTGTGCAGAAGTTGGCAACAAAGAATTACTTTTTCAGACACCACTTAGAAACTACCGTTGAAGAGAAAAAGGAGCTAAAAAATATTGCGTATAAACCACAATTAGGTTTGGCTACAATTAAGGACATTGTCAAAGTTCGTGTCAATCATATTGGTCAGATTGTAAAGGTTGGGGAATATTAAACTGAAAAAATATGAACCGCTCCGACTTCATAAAATCTGTAGGCTTAGGTGCAGGAGGATTAATACTTCCTAATTCCTATATTATTGGTAAGCCGATAAAGGTGTATGATAATTATGTGCGTGGTTTAGCACACTATCAGTTTGGTGAAATAAAGAAATCCGTTAAAGAAGGAAATGAATTATTATTGGTTCGTGAGCATCAAAACCTCTACGACAGTTTTGCCATTCAGGTTAACTACAAAGAATATCGCATTGGCTACATAGCCACTTATGAAAACATTGTACTGGCAAATATGTTAGATGCAGGCGTGAATTTAACCGCCTTTGTAAACCAAAAAGATTTAAACCGTTCGTTGTATGAATCACTGGCTGTTGAGGTGTATGCCGAGATGGTGCAGCCCACGCAAAAGCTGATTGAAAGTATGCTTGCCGAAAGGCGGGCAGATGATGCCAGTGATATTTATAGAAGCGAATAAAAGAATATAGAGTCGGCTATGAACGAAATAACAATATATCAGACAAAAGATAATCAAACGCAGATTGAAGTACGATTTGAAAATGAAACGGTTTGGCTTACTCAAAATCAGTTAGCAGAACTGTTTCAGAGAGACAGAACTGTAATAACTAAGCACATAAATAATCTATTTAAAGAAGGAGAATTGGAAGAAAAAAGCAATGTGCAAAAAATGCACATTGCAAATTCGGATAAACCTGTAACTTATTACAATCTCGATGTCATTATTTCAGTTGGCTACCGTGTTAAATCACAACAAGGTACACAATTCCGCATTTGGGCAACACAACGCCTCAAAGAATATTTAATCAAAGGTTTCACCATCGACAGCCAACGTCTGAAAAACTTAGGTGGCGGGAGTTACTGGAAAGAATTATTA
>CAYSGX010000291.1:0-4407 GCA_964430605.1 uncultured Chitinophagaceae bacterium | reverse complement strand
TCACTCGCCATTACGCCAAACCCCTGTTACCTGCTGTGTTTTCAGTCTATGTCGTTAAATATTATTTCTTCTTCGTCCTCAATTATTTCCTCTGTTGGTTGTTGAAAGTGCTTGTCAATACCCCAATTTTTAATAATCCAATTTGTCAAACCTTCTCGTCTTTCCTTACAGTTTTTAGGTGTCCAATCTTCAAAATCTTGTGCAATTTTACGCTCTTGTCTAATGTCGGAGTTTGCATAATTAAATTCTGAAATTCTTTCTCCTTTATCGTTAAGACCCTTGTTTTTTCTTTGAAACTCAAAATTGCTGTATCGTGAATTATCTTTGGTAAGAACCAAGTTTGAGATGTCGTGCAGGTACTTTTTTCGTTCTTCATCTGTCCACTTATTCAACCAATTTGAATTGTCATCTGGATTTTGAGGCAAAATGTGTTCGATTGTAGAATCGGTTAAGTCTTCCCAATTCAACTTTGATTTGTTTTTACCTTGTAACAGAAAAAGTTCATACTCGAAAAGCGTATATTTCAATAATCTTCTGTGATGATACCACTCGAAAAAATCTTCTGTAAGTGATTTCCTAAAACCGTTTTCAGGAGAATACCAATTTATTGTTCCGTAAATCCACTCCGTAACAGATTTTAAAGAGTGCTTTGTGGTGAATACATCATCAGCCCAACGATAAAATTTTGATAAACCCGCATTGCTTCGTTTTCCTTCCCAAAGAAATACTCTGTACGAAAACATCTCAATAGATTTTAAGAAATCAACGTATTCATCATTTTCAACTTCGTTGTTTTCACGTTTAATTCTTGAAGCAACCATTAAAGGAAGATAGTTAGCGATATTACCTGCATTTCTAATTTTTGTCAGCAGGTTTAATTCGTTGTCATCAAAATAAGCGTTATTGGGTTTGATGATTGTAGAATAATGTTTGGAAATTAACGCAAGTCCGTCCACAAACTTCAATAAAAATCCTTTTACTTCTTCTTTGGTCTTAATTGAAAAATTTCTCAGAGGAATTACTTCGTCTGATTTGAAACCATTGTAACCGTCCCAATTTTTTGGCGTGTAGTTTACGAACAATGTCCAAGCAATACGTAAGCATTGGCTTTCGCTACCATTGCATTTGGCAATGTTTACATAAACTTCTTTCCAAGTTTTATTAATTGTGGTTGTAAAATCTTCTTTTTCTGAAATATCGGGAATGTTCCTGTAAACCCAATACATTAGATAGTTTTTGAGCAATTCCATAGAGGACAAATCTTTTCCTCTTGAATTCATTAACTCAAAGGTCATTCCTATTTCACTTTCAACTTCGATTGGATAAAAGGAAAAATTAAGTTTGCGGATAATGGCATCAAACAAATCTCTCAAATACTCTTCGCCTTTATCGGCTCTTATTTCTAATTGTTCCTCAATATGCCTTTTCAGGAAGCAATATGCTTCATAAATCCTTTTTTGATGAACAGAATTTGCCTCAATGTTGCTAACACCTTTTGATATTAAATCTGAATAAAAGTCTGCCGTGTCATTGTTAAGTCTTAATTTGCTTTTACTTCCCGAATAAAGATAAATCGGAATTTCAGCGTTAAAATCTTCTTGTCCGATTTTAATAAGTTCTTTTATAATGATTGATAAGTAAAGGCTACAAGTTGTCAGTCTTTGTTGTCCGTCAACAATATCAACTATTTCAAGTTTTTTCGTTCCGTAATTTTCTGTCGGTTTTGTGTTTGGTTGATAAATTACAATCGTTCCTGTATAATGGCTGATGATTTTATCATCTATCAATGCGTCAATATCCTGAACAAAATCTTTCCATTGTTTTGCTTCCCAAGCATAGCCTCTTTGATAATCGGGAATTTGAAAAATTTTTCCTTCTAAAATGTTCGACAATGTTTTCTTTTCCATTTTTCTAAACTTAAAAATAGCAAAGGTGGCTTCGCCACCTTAGCTAAATGATTTTCTTATTACAAGGTTCGTATTAATGAGCCACTTTCTTTTCTTAATTCCGTTTTCCCTTTTGTTGTCGTAACTGCAATGTCTGAACCGTGCCAACGTGCATTTGTAGCATCGCCATTTCCAATTGTCCGAACAAGCGAACCACTTTCCTTACGAATTTCAACTTTCCCTTTGGCTGTCGTGATTACAACCAACGATTGGTCAGAATTAAAGTCTGCTGAAATAGCATCACCGTTTCCGATTGTCCGAACTAACGAACCACTGTCTTTGCGGATTTCAACTTTACCGCTTTTAATTTGTAAAATGTTCATCTTTTACTTTTTATTTTGTTTCGCCTACTCTGGTCGGTTTTCGGCTGCCCCGTTAGTTCTGCAAATATCGTTTGTCAGTCCGTCAAACTGTGTCGTTGTGAACGGTCGTCTTAACATTGCAGGTAACTTCCGTATACCCGAACCAAACCTTCGCTTATCTCTCCAAATTAGCGAGATTGGTGCAGATTTATTTCGTTTTTCAAAAATATCATTTTTTCTTACAAACTAAGCCACCCTTCTAAACAGCCAGCCCGATTTATCGGGTTTCATGCCGTATTCAAATTTTTTGCCTGTTTTTTTCCTGATGGCAGCCAATACATAGTAAGGTGTGTTTTTTCTTTTCCATTCGGTGGCGGGCATAAATGCCCCCTCGCCTATTTCGAGCTGCATGAGCATGGTGCGCAACCGGGTGTCTCGTCCGCGCTTTACGGGCAATAATGCCGGAAGGTCTTCTTTTTTAATCTTTTCCATTGTTTTCGGGGGTTTTAAGTGTTTTTTACTTAAAAGATGCCAATTTGTTTAGTTCATATCTGGTTTTATTTAGCTTATTACCAGATTAATTTAGTTCACCTTTATTTTGTTTTAGTTTGTTACTAAATTCATTTAGTTCACCTCTGTTTTACTTTAGTTCACTTTTATATTACTTTAGTTTATATCGGGTTTAATTTAGTTTACTTCCATTTTATTTTAGTTCATTTCGAGTCTAATTTAGTTCATATCCATTTTGTTTTAGTTCATTTCGAGTTCACTTCGAGTTAAACTTTAGTTTATCACGATTTCAGAACAAAAAAATACCCGAACAAAAAGGCTGTCCGGGTATTTTCATGAGCGCCTCAAACCGCTGCGATTATGGGTTTGGTGTGTCACCATCATCGGGTTGAGGCCCCTGCCCGTCAAAGAGCGGGCTTAGTTCGCTCACCACGGTATCGGCTCCCGGGGTGTTTACCGCCTGGGCTTCTTGCGCCAGCGCGTAAAACTTGCGCATGTAGAGGTAAGCGAAGTGTTCGCTTGCCAGGGAAAAATCGGTAAAGCGGTCAATTACCTCTTTAATGAGCACGTTGATTTCGCGCAGGGAAAGAGAGGTTTCCAAATCGGCCTGTGCTTCGGACAACGGCATAAATGGCGGTTGCAGGTTTGGAAACTGTGGCGCCAGAATCACTATCGCGTTTTGCGTGTAAGGAAACCTGGTTTCTGAAAGCGATTGCGCTTTTTTGCGCTCATCGGATGTTAGCTGCACCACTTTAATGGCGTTGAGCGTGCTGAGCGCGGTGTTTAACGCGCTTACAATGGTAGCTTTTTCTACTGCGGAAATGTTGATTCCCATGTTGTCGGGCATTGGCATAGTAAATAGTTTTTTGTGTGAGTTAAATAATTACCGGAAACAAATGTATGTGCCCTGCGGTAAAATATTTACATGCCAAAACATTGTTCACATGCCCTTTTTATGCTGTGTTTATAATCACAATAATATATGTTATTATGTGTCAAATAGTTATATTATATATGCGTTTGCTATCCACAAAACGGCTTGTTTATACTATTATATTGAATGTGAATAAAATATATTTGGTACTTTTTTTGATAAGGGGCGGGGCTATTTCAGTTCGTAGCGGGTGCTGCGGTTCTTACTGCCTCACCCCATTGTCAGCTTGCAGTAACTTTCACAGGCTTTCCTCGCCCCTCTCCCAGGGAGAGGGGCAACCCTGTAAGTGAGTGTAGCACTACATTTCAATGGGGTGAGGCAAAAAAAGAAAGAAGCCTAATGATTTACTAATCTCCGCAACATTGTTCCGGGATTATAAAAACTTGTTTCACGTGCCGCCACGCAGCAGCTCGCTACCTTGCCAATAGCCTTATTACCCTTTCAGGATAATTGGTAATAATGCCATCTACTTTTAATTCAAGCGCTTTTCTGATATCTTTCTCTTCGTTAACCGTCCACACATAACAGCTTTTGTTGTGCTGCCTGATTTTTGAAAGCAGCCTTTTTCCAAGCCAGTTTATGTTGGGGTTTATGCCCCCGGCACTCATATTTTTTCTCAGCGCGCTTCCAATATTCAGCATATAATCTACATAAAACGGAAACACGTTGCCCACCATTAATTTATGTACGGGTATTTGTGTTTTGAGCGCCAGCC
>CAYSGX010000290.1:0-4436 GCA_964430605.1 uncultured Chitinophagaceae bacterium | reverse complement strand
GTGGTCGCGGCCATTTTGCAGTGGAACAGACAGGCGTAATTTACCATTGGCACCCATGATATAACAGCGGTTGCGGTAGCTCGATTTCAACAGGTTTTCATGTTGTTCAAAAACTATTTCATCATATTGAAGTAACTTAGCGTAGTAAGATACCGGAGCCAAATAGTGCAACTCAATTAATAATTGTTTCATCTTGCTATATGAAAACTGTTTACATTTCGCTGCATAATTAAAAAAACTATTCTTATGATTCGTTTACTTTTTATCATCATAACCTTAGTGTTTGCTTTACAAGATAGTTTTTCTTTTGAAGCATATTTTGTAAACAACCGTTTCTATGCGCCTAAAATAGGCAGTTATGTAGAAACAGAAATATTGATTCCTGCCAAAGACTTAAAATTCGCGAGAAACAATAACGGAAAGTTTCAGGCGCAAGTAGAAATTACACTGCTGTTTAAGAAGAACAATAATATTGTTACCTATGACAAGTATTTACTTAACAGTATTGAAACCAGCGACAGCCTGAATACAAGGCTGAGTTTAATAGATAAAAAAAGATTTGTTTTAGAGCCGGGGGCTTACACCTTCGATGCTGTTTTTGTTGATATAAATTCGGGTATTGAGAAAAAACTTTCAGAAACATTTATTTTAGACCAGCCTGGTGAGGGCATGAGTATTTCTGACATTTGCTTTGTAGATAAATATGCCAAATCGGAAGAGAATAACCTGTACACCAAAAGCGGCTATTACATGTCGCCTTATGTATTGAATTATTTTCCTGAAAACAATAATAAGTTTACTTTTTATGCTGAAATATATAATGCCGATAAAGTAGCGCGCAATACCCAAATAGAGATTCACTATTCGGTAATAAAATACAGGACTAATGAAGTACCCAATAATATGAGGCGCTCGGTTAAAGTAAATGCAAATGCCGTAAACGTTGTGTTTTCAGAATTTAATATTGAATTATTGCCATCGGGCAATTATGAAATAGTAGTGGAAGCGAAGAATGAAGCGGGCGAATTACTGGCCGTTAAAAAAACATTTTTCCAAAGAAGCAAAACCATTGATGATGTAGCCACTACTGCCGAACAATTCCAAAACCTGGCTATCGAAAATTCATTTGTAGAATCTTTCTCTGAAAGTGAAATGCGTTTTCAACTGAGAGCATTACTGGCATCGGCAAACAGTAACGAGCAAAAAACAATTGCCTCTTTATTAAATGGCAACGATTTGAGGTTAATGAAGCAATATTTTTTAAACTACTGGAAATCGAAAGCCCCGTTAGACCCCAGAGCCGCATGGATGGAATATGATGCCTTGATAAAAGAAGTAAACAGTCTTTTTCAATCGTGCGTAGGCAAAGGTTATGGCTTTGAAACCGACAGAGGCAGGGTATATATGCAGTATGGCAAGCCCAACCAACGCCTCACCAGAACTTACGACCCCGAAAATTATCCTCACGAAATATGGCACTACTACGAAACCAATACCGGCACACAAAACAATGTGCGCTTTGTTTTCCTGAACAGAGAATATGGCTGTGATAATTACAAGCTCATTCACTCTTCTGCCTTGGGCGAAATTTATAATAACCAGTGGGCATCTTTATTGCGAAAAGGGCCAAGCACCAATTCGCCCGATGAATACTACGATATGAACCAGGCAAGACCTTATGATAGAACTCCCGGAAGCAGGATAAACACCATGTTTAAAGAATGAAGCTGATTTTATATTTTGTTTTTTACGTTATCGTTTTCCCGTTATCGAAACTGCCTTTTAGTGTTTTATATGCCATCTCCGATGGGTTTTATTTTATAGTATATCACGTTATAGGTTACCGCAAAAAAGTGGTGTGGGAAAATCTTAAAAATTCTTTTCCCGAAAAAACTGATGCGGAATTGCAAGCCATAAGAAAACAATTCTATCATAATTTTTGCGACCTCATTGTAGAAAACATTAAGTTTTTCAGCATTACACCCACAGCAGCAAAAAAACGTTGCACCATTTCTAATGCCGAGGTAATTGATAATCTTTACGAAAAACATGCTTGCGTATATGCGCTCACGGGGCATTTGGGCAATTGGGAATTTGCAGGCATTGGCGCAGGGTTAGGCTCTAAATTTTGGCCGGTAGTATCATACAAGCCTTTTTCGAGCGAAGCCTTCGAGCAGATGATGACAGAAATCCGCAATCGCTATTTCAGCATTGTGCCTTACTATAATGTTAAAGCCGAAACCGAACACACTATCGCTGCAGGTTTGTTCCGTGTAAATAAAAAGAACCCCGAAAGAAAACCTGTATTTGTTTTCCTGCCCGACCAGGCACCTTCCAAGAAAAACTCTTTTCACTGGGTAAATTTTTTAAATCAGGAAACCGCTTTTTATACCAAGGTTGCCGATATGGCTCAACACTACAAGTTACCTATGGTATTCTGCGACATTCAAAGGCTGCAACGCGGGCATTTTAATGTTCATTTAACGCTCTTAACCGAAAATGCCGCTAATGAAAACTCCTTAGATATTACCAATAAATACATAGAACTGTTAGAAGCCTGCATTCAAAAAAATCCGTCTAACTGGCTGTGGAGCCACAGGCGGTGGAAAAGAAAAAGAACTGTATAAGCTGGGTTCAGGTATAGTGTTCATTTTTAGTACTTCTCTTTATATATGCCGTCAGCTAAAGCAGACGGCAATCTTTTAAAAAACTACTACCCCAAAGCATATTTAACCCAATCAAGTCGCATAAGTTGCTACTTCTTAATAAACCACCACACTTCTTTGCGCAGTTGTTTCCACCAATCTTGTTTTAATAATTGTTCTTCTGAAAGTTGCAGCGCGTTGCAAAAATGCGTTGCCATTAATTCAGCATTTACATTGCCGCTATGAACAGAAAACGCTTCTTTATTAGCAAGTAAATATTGATAAACAACAACGGGCATATTGATGGTAATAACGGCTGAAAGCTTTGTAAACTGAACAGTACAGATATCACCTTGTTGCTTTTGCAGTTTGTAATTTACGTTGTGTATCAATGCTACACTTCCGCTTAATGCAATATTTTCTTTTTTCGCTTTCTTTAAATAGCCCGAAATTAAATGTGGGTGAATAGTAGTTCTGCCAATCCTGAAATCGAAAAAATCTTGCAGCGGAAAATCCAGGCCCACCTCGTGCATATAATTATACAATGCCTTTTTCAGGCCTTCCGAAAACTTTTCATGATTGGCGCCTGTGGGGTCGTCATGAAATAAATCGTTATTGGCAAAGCCTTCAAATTCGGGGCCTGTTTTTATTACCTGATACCTTTCAGGATGAATGCCCACGGGACTATGCACCGTCATGGCAAACTGATGCCAGAAGGCCGATTGCAACAAACCTTGCTGAAACAACTGCCTCACAATTTCGAGCGAATCAATAGTTTCCTGTTCGGTTTCGGTAGGGAAGCCATACATTAAATATGCGTGTACCAATATACCCGCATCGCGAAAACCTTTACACACTCTTGCTACCTGCTCAATCGTTACGCCCTTTTCCATCATCTGCAACAGCCGGTCGCTGGCAACTTCCAGACCGCCTGTAACTGCAATACATCCCGAAGCAGCCAACAGTTTACACAAGTCTTCGGTAAAAGTTTTTTCAAAACGAATATTTGTCCACCACGTTACCTGCAAGTTTCTTCTTAATATTTCCAACGCCAAATCACGCATGGCTAAAGGCGGTGCGGCTTCATCTACAAAATGAAACCCACGCTCACCTGTTTCGGCAATAAGTTGTTCCATTTTATCGGCCAACTGTTTGGCGGGCGACTGCTCAAAATGATTGATGTAACTTAAAGAAATATCGCAGAAGCTGCATTTTTTCCAATAGCAGCCATGCGCAATGGTAAGTTTATTCCAACGCCCATCGCTCCACAGGCGGTGCATGGGGTTAGGCATGTCTATTACCGAAAGATATTCATTGACGCGCAACCCTTCATAGCTTGGCGCAGGCAATTGCTTTTGCGAAAAATCGTGTTGTAAATCATTATCAATAAACACCACTTTTGCAGTGCCGTTTTCAATGGCTCTGGTAAAAGTTCTTTTCAGGGTAGCGTTTTTTTCAGGCTGAATAATGTGCCGGCATAAAGCCAGCAAGGGCGCTTCGCCATCGTCTAAAGAAATAAAATCTACATAATCGAAAACGGCAGGCTCGTACAAGTCGCGCAACTCGGTATTGGCATAGCCGCCACCCAAGGCTATTTTAGTTTCAGGGTAATATTTTTTTATCCACTGCCCTGCTTTTAATGCGCCATATAAATTGCCCGGAAAAGGCACGGTGAAACAAACCAATGCAGGTATATTTTCAGTAAAATATTTTTGCAAACACTGTAACAGTATTTCATCTAAATAATTATGGGGCTGTTGCAATTCCCGCTGAATGGGTGCGAACGAAACG
>CAYSGX010000289.1:3491-4438 GCA_964430605.1 uncultured Chitinophagaceae bacterium | reverse complement strand
GTTGTTGAAAATAAACCTGAACCGTATTAAGCAATTGAATAGTGCGGAAGATTTGATGATTCAAAGCGCTTTTGTTGCCGAAAATGTGCAACTGAAAATGAATGGCGAAGACATAATTATCAGCAAAGGAAATTTCAAAGTAAACTATAAAGAAATTGATATTCAGCAGGCACAGCTTGCCGCCTTGCAGTCTGATATTAACCTCAATTTGAAATTAGAAAACTGGAAGCAATTTTTATTTGCACTGAATAAACCCGAGGTAGCAGCTATCAATCAATTAATTATTACTGCTGATGTGGCTGCCGATAAAATGGATTGGAACATCTGGCAAAATTATTTTAGAGGCGATACTGCAACACCCGCAAGCGGTGCAGCGCGGCCATCGGCTTTTAACAGAAACCAGGCGGGCAATCTTGGCGGCAGGGCTAAAATAAAAATTGGAGATTTCACTTTCAATAAGTTTAATGCAAGGCAGGTGGCGGCACAGCTTGCCTTTACCCCCAATCAAATATTTCTGCAAAACGGCACATTGAATGCTTTGGGTGGCGATGCCGATACCAGGGGATATTTTGCTTTTAAAGACCGCAAGCTGGAAATCAATTTTTCGCTTGTAACGCGCAATGCCGATATGAAACAGCTTTTCAGCAGCTTCGATAATTTTGAGCAAACCGCCATTACCCACGAAAATATAGACGGAAAGCTCACTGCCGATATAAAATTCAGCGCCCTGTGGCACAAAGGCGTGTTCGACCCTGCGAGCCTTTATATATATGCCGATATGAAAATTGATAACGGCAGGCTGGTAAACTTTAAACCTTTAGAATCGCTCTCGAAATTTATCAGCTTAGATGAATTGCGCAATATTCGTTTCGGCACGCTGAAAAACACTATCGAAATTAAAAACCAAACCATTATGAGTTGATATTTCACTAATTGATTGATGATTT
>CAYSGX010000289.1:3070-3481 GCA_964430605.1 uncultured Chitinophagaceae bacterium | reverse complement strand
CATTACTATTCCTAAAATGCTTATTAATTCGAGCGTGCTGAATATAGCCGTAAGCGGCACACAAACTTTCAGCGGAAATATAAATTACGCCATAAAGCTCAACCTGTTTGATGTGCTGGGCAAAAAGTTTGGCAGGAATAAGCAACAATTTGAGTTTGAAGAAATTGACGAGGGCAATTTTAATCTCTTTTTAAATATTGGCGGCACTATAGATAACCCTATTGTAAAATACGACCGTAGCGGCATGAAAGAAAAGTTGAAACAGCAAAAAGAAGAATTTAAAAATTTTAAAACAGGTACACAAACTCCCTACACCAAAGCCAAAGAAACCAAAGATTGGGAAACTAAAGAGGAGTTGCAGGAAATTGATTGGGATTGAGATATTCGTTCTTTAAGTATATTTCAAAAAAT
>CAYSGX010000289.1:0-3060 GCA_964430605.1 uncultured Chitinophagaceae bacterium | reverse complement strand
ATAACAGTTAGAAAATGAGTAAAGGAAAACTAATAAAACCAAGAAATCTTGACTATCCCGACAACCAGTTGGAGAGAAATGTTTATGACATAGTTCATAAAGTTATCCCACAATATGAAGTTGATGTTACGAATGAAGATTGGCAAAACGCTGACGAAGAACTAAAAGAAGAACTTACAGAAATTGATAATCAAATTCGTGAGACCATAGACAGCCTAAAAGAAAACATTTCTTCTATTGAAAACAGATTAGGCAACAACGAAGGAAATCTTTCAGACGAATTGGTAAAAATAAAATCAGAAATTGAAAGTATTAAAGTTCGTAAGCCCATAGAAGTAATCGTAAAAGTTGACAATAAAAAGCCAAATGATTTAGGAACGCAACATTTTCAATTTCCTGAACTAATTAAAATTTTAGCGACAAAACTCAATGTTTACTTAGTTGGACCAGCAGGTTCAGGCAAGACAACAGCAGCTATTAATTGTGCAAAGGCATTGAGTATTCCTTTTCACTTTACGGGAGCAATAGCAAGTGAATTTAAACTAACAGGTTTTATAAATGCACAAGGACAAATTGTATCAACTGAGTTCCGAAAAGCATATGAAAGTGGCGGACTTTTCCTATTTGACGAAATTGATGCAAGTTACCCTCAAGCAGTTTTAGCTTTTAATGCAGCACTTGCAAACGACTATATGGACTTCCCCGATAAGAGAGTTGAAAGACATAAAGATTTTTATTGCATTGCAGCAGCAAACACATTTGGACAAGGGGCTGACAGACAGTATATAGGCAGAAATCAATTAGATGCCGCTTCATTAGACCGTTTCGTTTTCATTGATTGGAAATTTGATGAAAACTTAGAAAGAGAATTAGCAGCAAATGAAGATTGGGTAAACTTTGTTCAAGAAGTTAGACGTGTAATTGCAGAACTTAAAATAAGGCACGTTGTAAGTCCAAGAGCTTCAATTTTCGGAGCTAAATTATTAGCGAATGGTCTATCAAGGAAAATGGTTGAAAAATCGGTGATTTGGAAGGGTCTTGACATTTCAACTATAAACACCATTCTTGAAAATCTTGACGATTACGAATACAATCCTGAAGAAGACGAAGAAGAAAATGATTAACAAACACTTGACATTTGAAGATTTGCACAGCTTTTGGCGGCACGCTATGAAAGATAGTAGAGCTTACAATAAGCATTCCCGCAATCCTCGTGACCAATGGTCAGGCGGACTAACGTGGGAAGAAGCAAAGCAAATGGCATTAAAGGGTTGGCGTGAAGGTCTAAGAGAAATTGAAAAATTTCAAGCAAGAATTACCCCATTTATTGCCGAGAAAGTTTTAAGATACCAACAAACTTATGCTGTGTCGGGTTACAATGTTGACGTTGGAACATATTTGGCGAATGACCCTGAATGCTTCATTTCAAGAATTTATGAAGAACGTAACTACCCCGGTAAAATTTTTACAATAGTTTGTTCAATATCATTTTCAGCCGCTATCAGCACTTCTACAATCATTCAAAGGGGGGCAATGATTTGTGCATTGATTGATGCAATAGAATACGCAGGTCATAGAGCAGAAGTTATTTGTAATTGGGCAGTTTCAAGAGAGCAAACAAGTTACTACCGACAAGGAAATTTAAAGAATTATGGTTGGTTAGAAGTTGATGTAACAATTAAAAAAGCCGACCAACCGCTTGAAATGATAGAATTAGCTTTTTGTTTGGCACACCCTTCAATGTTGCGTAGAATAATGTTTTCAATTGCCGAAATTGAAGGTTGGTCAGATTTTGCACACGCATACGGCTACCCTGCTACTGCAACAAACAAAGGCGACATTTATATTCAAGAAGTATTTAGCGGAGAAGTATCAGACGACAGAGCAATAGATTGGGTTCTTGAAGAACTTAAAAAATTAGGAGTAGATTTATCAACAACTTAAAACATAAAACAATGGCAAAGAAAATCACACCACAACAAAATCAGTCTAATCAGCAAAATGCTAACAAAGGGACAAGTGGAACAAACAAACAGTATTCACAAGTCCAAGGAAATAAAGGAAAACAATTAAATCCAAACCAGACAACCAAGAAAAAATAGCGGACGAGAAACAGAAGGGCAGCAGCCAACAGCGGTTTTGCGTAATGGCGGGTTCAGTGCTTCGTATGACAGTTTTGTGGTAGGTTCAAGTGCAGTTCTTCGATTGAACTTTTGTGCTAAAAATCCGCCACTTCGCAAAGCCGCCAAACGTTATCGGTCAGTTTAGAGCGACACCAAAACAAACAGAATGAACCAGAAGAAAAAAGCAGTATTTAATTGGAGTGGCGGAAAAGACTCTGCATTAGCTCTTCAAAAGACATTACAAGACAACGAGTTTGACGTTGTTGCATTGCTGACAACTATTAACGAAGAAACGCTGACATCTTCCATTCATTCCATTCCTGTTGAACTACTGACAAAACAAGCGGACAGTATCGGTATTCCTCTTTACACCGTATTATTTGCCAAAGACCTGACGAACTATGACGACAAAATGCAGGAAACTGTTGAGCATTTTAAGAAGCAGGGCGTTACTCATTTCATTTTTGGCGACATATTTTTGGCAGACGTAAAAACTTACAGAGAAACTAAACTCAACCCATTAGGAATTCAAGTTGTTGAACCACTTTGGGACAAATCATCTACCGAAATCATTTCCGACTTCATCAAGTCAGGAATTAAATCAAAAATCATCGTTACGCAAGCAGACAAATTAGACAAGATATTTATCGGAAAAGACATAGACGAAAATACGATAAACAAATTTCCTGACGACATTGATATTTGCGGAGAAAACGGAGAGTATCATACTTTTTCGTATTCGGGAGCTTTATTCAAAAAACAAATTGACTTTTCAATCTCACAGGCAAAGAAAATTTCATACGACATAAATTTGGACAACGGACAAACAAAAACGTTTGAATATTGGCAAGCAGAAATTGTATGACGACAGAAAACCGAACCGATAACATCGTATTGGCAATAGGCGGGCTGAACGGCTTCGTATCAACGGAAGTGC
>CAYSGX010000288.1:2869-4444 GCA_964430605.1 uncultured Chitinophagaceae bacterium | reverse complement strand
CCTTTATAAAAATTACGGTAAACAATGCGCCCAACGCGCAAATTCAGGGTAAAACCAAATTATGTCTGGGCGATTTCACCCCGCTTTCCGTTACCAATAATATCAACTGGACTTATAACTGGCTGAGTAATGATTTAATCGTGAACGGGCAAACATCTAATACTGTATTCTCAGCCCCTTCATTGCCCGGAATATATAATTATCAGGTAGCAATCACCGATACTTCCACAGGTTGCAGCGATACCACTTTGACACATATTCTTGTGGTTCATAATATCCCCGTATCTCCTGCTATCAATGCGCTAGGCGCCACAACGGTGTGTTCGGGCGATACGGTTGTATTAGTTGGTTCACATCCCGATACCACTGTTACTTTCAGTTGGAATACAGGCGCTGTTACCGATACCATAAAGGTTGGCAAAAACGGCTGTTACAATTTGGTAGTTACCGACACCAATAGCTGCACCAACAACAGTACTTTCTGTGTTACGGTGAATCCGTTACCTTATTTATGTTCGTTCTATGAAGGTTGTTTTGATACTTGCGCCCCTTATACTATCATGGGGCCTGTGGGTGCAGCTACTTATCAGTGGCAATTAAACGGAAGTATTTTGCCGGGCGATACTGCGCAGAATTTAACGACATCGGTAAGCGGCTTGTATTCGGTGATTGTTACCAACAGCTACGGCTGCACCGACACGACAGGCGTATTGGATTTGAACCTTTACCCGTGCGATGATAGCTTGTGCGTGGAGTTTGTGATAGACAGCATTTATTGCGATTCGAGCGGCAATTATGTAATGCTGTATCAGGTTACCAACCACTCGCCACATACCATTGACGAAGTGGGCTTGCAGATTTTGCCGCCTCACCTCAGCGTGGCGTATGCGCCTAATCTTGTTATCGGCAGCATTCCGAGCGGAGGAACTTCACCGCCATTGACAGCCACTATTTATAACGGCAATGCGGGTGATGTGCTGTGCTTTCAAACGAATTTATATAAATATGACAATGACAGCACGGGCGGCACTTGTTGCAAAAAACTATGTTGCAAAAGCGATACGTTGTGCGTAACGCTGCCGCCTTGTGAACCCGACAGTAATTGTTGTTATTTCGCTTACCGCAGCGATTCGGTTTGGTGTGAGATTAGTGCAACAGGTGTTTATGAGTATCATTTCAATATACAAGTAATGGGTTGCGGGCAACTTGATATTCACGGAGTGAATAACATGACCCTGAACTGGACGAACCCGACTACGCTTTCGGGAGGCATCACCAATATTACGGGCGTTTATACACCGCCTGTGGGAACAAGCGTGATGTGCCTGACATTTGTGATGGGTAACGGAACCATTTATTGTGCCGATACCACCATTTGTATCAAATTGCCGACATGCGGAAATACGGTAGATTCCACTTGCCTGACACGTCATATAGATTCGATTTGCGTAGGGCAAAGCGCATCATTCTTCTATACAGGAAATGTTAATGCGGCTACTTACACATTGCAGTTTCCTTTCGGAACACCTAACACCGCAACAGGTATTGGTCCACATACGGTAACATACAATACAC
>CAYSGX010000288.1:0-2859 GCA_964430605.1 uncultured Chitinophagaceae bacterium | reverse complement strand
GGTTGTCATTCGGTGATTTTAATTCTGAATGATAATATGCCCGGCACTATTGATTGTGTTGATTCTATTTGCGTATTCCCCGCGCCTGCGGCAACAGTAACCCAGGTGGGTAATTCGTTGCAGGCAAGTCCTGCGGGCATGAGCTACCAATGGTTTGAGCAAAACCCGAACTGGAATATTTTATCGGGAGAAACCAACCAGTATCTCAACCCGCAGTATTCGACATTGTTCTGCGTGGAAGTAACCAATGAATACGGCTGTAAAGACACTGCCTGCATTGACCATCAATGGATGAGCATTGCGGAATTTGACAAAGACAGCTGGAGCGTTTTCCCCAACCCGAATGACGGCTCGTTTACACTTTCATTTACTGCCGCAAGAAATGAAACCCTTGAAATGAAAGTGTTCAATACATTGGGAACTGTCATTGATGAGCGAACTTTTGAAACGAAAACAGGCGAGCAGCAGTTTTTTATTTCCAACGAAAACTTTGCTTCGGGTATTTACTTCATTGAATTGAAAACAGAGAGAAGTAACGGGTTGAAAAAGTTTGTGGTGAGATAATTTATACCGGAACAACTCAGGTTTTAGGAAAATCAAAGTCAGGAATGTTCGGTATATCTGTTCTCTAAACAGATTTGATTCCAAAAGCGGGATGGTTGTCATCTCACTTCAATGGTATAATTTCTTCTTTGTAAGTTTGCAGTCCTTTAAAATAAAAGAAACCTCATAATTAATGGATAGGAATACGGTAATAGGCTTTGTATTAATAGGTTTGATATTTATTGGCTTCAGTTTTTATAATTATGAACAAGCCAAAATTGCAGAACAAAAAAAGCCCAAAACAACTAAAGAACAAACAACAAATAATGCAACCCCACAGCCCGATGCGGCTTTTATTGGCGATGCAGATTCATCTGATAAAAGCACAAGCGCGGCTGTTGCAAACGATAGCCTGACCAAAATACAGCAAGCAGTCAATTTAGGCGTATTTGCCCCGGCAACAGAAGGCACCGAAACCTTTCAGACAGTAGAAACCAAAGATTTAAAAGTTACTTTCAGCAATAAAGGCGGCTATATTAAAAGTGTAGAACTGAAAAAATATAAAACCCACGATGCCAAGCCATTGGTGTTGTTTGATAACGGCCAAAATCAGGTAAACTACCAGTTTTTCATCAATAACAACCGGGATGTAAATACCAGAGATTTATTTTTTACCGCGGCTGAAATAAAGAAAAACAGCAAAGGCGCTCAAACCATAAATTACAGGCTGAATGCAGGAGAAGATGGCGCTTATTTCGAGCAATCATACGTTATTCCTGAAAGCGGCTACGCTATTGAGTATAACGTAAACTTAGATGGCATGCAGAATGTAATTCCGAAAAATACCACCTATATTAACCTGTTTTGGAAACGCACTGTTCAAAAGGTAGAGCAAAGCAAAGAGTTTGAAAGCCGCTACACACAGTTATTCTATCGCTACACCAGCGAAGAAGATGATTACCTTTCTGAGTCAGAAAATGCGGAAGCCTCGCTGGCTACTCCTGTACAATGGGTATCGTGTAAACAACAGTTTTTCAATACCACATTAATTAATAAAGATGGCTTCTATAACGGCACGGTGAAATCTGCCATAGAGCCTGATGCCGAATTGGTTAAAAGTTTTGAATCATCATTGATTCTGTCTTACAATCATCAAAAAAGCCAGAATTACCGAATGGAATTTTATTTTGGCCCTAATCACTATCAAACCCTCAAATCTTATGATATTGGTTTGGAAGCGATTATTCCTTTAGGTACGGGTATTATGAGTTGGGTTTCGGTATTCAACAAATACTTCATTATTCCAATCTTCAACTTCCTGGAAGGTTTTATTTCCAGCTACGGAATCATTATCCTTATTCTTACACTTATTATCAAAACCATTTTATTTCCGCTTACTTATAAATCATACAAGAGTGCCGCGCTAATGAAAGCTTTAAAGCCCGAAATTGATGCCCTGAAAGAAAAATATGCCGATGATCAGCAAAAGTTTGGCACCGAGCAATGGAAATTATACCAACAGGCAGGGGTAAATCCGCTGGGCGGCTGCCTGCCAATGTTGCTGCAAATGCCAATTTTAATAGCCATGTATTATTTCTTCCCTGCTTCAATAGAATTAAGGCAGGAAGCATTTTTATGGGCGCATGATTTATCTACTTACGATTCGATATTTACTTTGCCATTCGACATTTACTTTTATGGCGACCATGTAAGCTTGTTTACTTTGCTTATGACTGTAACTTCTATACTGTATGCGGTTACCAATAATCAGATGATGGGTAGCGCATCGCCCGGTATGGAAGCCATGAAATACATGCCTTATATTTTCCCGATTATGTTAATGGGCATGTTTAACAGCTTTCCGGCCGCGTTAACTTATTATTATTTCCTGCAGAATATTATTAGCTACGGCCAACAGTGGGCAATCAAAAAGTTCTTTATTGATGAGGCAACTTTGCACAAGCAAATTCAGGATAACAAGAAAAAACCGGTAAAAAAATCTTCTTTTCAACAAAAATTAGAAGATATGGCTAAGCAACAGCAGAACAAAAAGAAGAAATAAACCATATTAAATTTCATTTTCCATCAGACTTTAAATTGAAACTGCTATTTTTGTTGGCTTAACAATTTTTTATAAATCTTTTAAAATCAATTAAAACAAATGAAAAGGTTCATCTTAGGCTTATTCACTTTAGGCTTCACGGTGGTTGGTTTTGCACAAAACACCAATGGTGTTATTTCTGTAGGAATGAAACCATCGCCCGCTTCAGTAGAAAAAGCAATGCAAAACGCTACAACAGGCTTTGAAAACAAGCA
>CAYSGX010000287.1:0-4446 GCA_964430605.1 uncultured Chitinophagaceae bacterium | reverse complement strand
TTCGGTATCAATAACGGCCTGCCCTTTTGCTTCCACAAATTGCTGGGTCCAGTTAATGTTGCCATTGGTTCTTTCCTGAACTATTGGCTGTGTATATTTATCTATTTCAGCATAATCCGCTTGGGTTGCTTCGGGTTTTTGAGCAGTATTGGCTTGAATATTTATTCTGCCATTATTTGCCGGTGGTATTTCGGTGATAGTAGTTGTAGTGGTGGTAGTTTGAATGGCTTCAATGTTTTGCAAACGATCTTTAGAAGAAGCTACCGTTTTGTCTGTTTTAGATTTCCCTCTCGATTTTTTAGGTTCGGCAGCATTGGGAATTGCCGAGCCTTCATTAATAGTTACTTTTTCTACCGAAGCGGCTTTTGAGGTTTGTGCCGAAAGCGTATTTTCAAACTGAAACACGCATAGCATAGTAACAAAAAAGGTTATTTTTTTCATGGTTATTTTTTTTGATGATTTGACCGCTTAGCCAATTTTAATGCCAAAATTAAACTTAAAAAAATTTTCAGTGCGCGAAATAAAATTTTATTTCAAGCACCTTGCAAATTGATAAAATATTGAGAATGATGACATTTAATTATGTTGCAAAGCTATATACTTATGTTGCATAACGGAACAATTTAAAGCAGTAATGAAGATTTGGCATTGTTTCAATGCCTCAAATTTTAGTCTGAAAAAAATAAACATTTTTTTCAGGCTGAATATTTTTTTGGCCCAACCAAGCTACTTTTATGTATCAAAGTGTATCGTTCGGGCGGCACATTTTTTCAGAAATGAGGGGTTAAACTATGTTAATGCCAAACGAAGCCGTGTAACCGGGCGTTAACTTTACCTTATGAATAATAAGCTCATTAATGGAATCATTGTGTTGATGTCGGTAGTGCTCACCGGCTTGCTTATTATTCAAATTATCTGGATTAAACGTGCTGTAGAATTGCGCGAACAGCAATTTAGCCAAAATGTACACGATGCCTTGAGCGAAGCGGCTTTTATGCTGGAACGCGAAGAAGCGTTTAATATGTTTCAAACCGGGCTGTTTCAGGATGGGTTTGTGCCTTTTAAACCTAATTCGCCTTTCAATTTTTCGTGGATAGAAGAGCAACTGAAAGATTATGAAGCAAACAGTAACACCCAAGAGTTGAGTGGCGATTATGTTTTTAAGTTAGATACTACCATTACTATTGATGATGCCGATGGAGCTACTACTATGAAAAGCAAATTACACATTACCATTGAAGATTCGGTAGAGCAGGTGCAGCTTTCGCAAAAAATAGAAAATAAAAAAGCTTTAATGAGCAATATGTTTCGCGAGTTTTTAAATAAATCGAGAAATATTGAAGAGCGCATAGACAAAAGCAAACTTGAAAATCTAGTGCAAAAATCGCTGCAGCAACATGGCATCAATATTCCGTTTGAATTTATTGTGAAAGATTATTTTGGCGAAACTATTTTAGTAAGCGACCATCCTGATATTCAGAAAAGAGGAACCGTTTACAAAATAACTTTATTTCCTAACGACTTTTTTGGCGAGCCTAATTTTCTGTTTATCTATTTTCCCAATCAGCAAAAATTTATTTTCAAAAGCCTGGGTGCAATTACATTTGCTTCGGTATTATTTGTAATTATTATTATGGTGTGCTTCGCTTATGTAATCAATACCATTTTTAAGCAGAAGAAATTAAACGATATGAAAACCGATTTTATCAATAACATGACTCATGAATTGAAAACTCCGGTTGCTACTATTTCTTTAGCCAGCGAAATGTTAAAAAAAGATGATATTGCTGAAAATAAAAACAAGTCATTGCGCTATGCAGGTATTATATATGATGAAAATAAACGCTTAGGCGATCAGGTAGAAAAAGTGCTGCAGATGGCTGTGCTTGATAAAGGCGATTTTAAACTGAACAAAACCCAAATAGACGCGCATGAAATAATTCGGAAGGTAATAGACAAACTCTCATTGCAGGTTGAAAGCAGAAGCGGAAAAGTAAACTTATTGCTGAATGCGCCTGAACACAAGCTAATGGCCGATGAGGTACATTTTACCAATATTATTTTCAATTTGGTAGATAATGCCATAAAGTATTCTATAGATAATTTAGAAATAACCATTAGCACCGAAACCATTTTAGGCAAATTGCATATTGCCATTTCCGACAAAGGCATAGGCATGAGCAAAGACGCGCAGAAACGTGTTTTTGAAAAGTTTTACAGAGTACCTACAGGAAACATACATAACGTAAAAGGTTTCGGGCTGGGCCTGAGCTATGTGAAAATTATGACCGAGGCCCACGATGGCACTATTGAGGTAAACAGCGAGCCGGGCAAAGGCAGTACATTTAAAATAATTTTACCCATTATAAAACCACCATTATGAGCAACACAACAAAAATACTTTTGCTTGAAGACGACCCTAACTTAGGCTTTGTTTTACAGGAATTTTTAGAGCATAAACAATATAAAGTAACCCATTGCAATAATGGCGAAGAAGGGCTGAAAGCTTTTAATAAAGAAAGTTTCGACCTGTGTATTGTAGATGTAATGATGCCTAAAATGGATGGCTTTTCATTTACCAAACACGTTAGGAAAAACGATGTGAAAACGCCCATTATTTTTCTTACCGCCAAATCTTTAAAAGAAGATAAACTGGAAGGCTTTAAAATTGGTGGCGATGATTATATAACCAAACCTTTCAGCATGGAAGAACTGGAAGTGCGTATTGAAGCAGTATTGAGGCGCACTAAAGGGGCAACACAAGAAGAAACCAAAAATCATTTTACCATTGGTAAGTATGAGTTTGATTATTTATCGCAGCAATTAAAAATTGGCAAAACTATTCAAGACCTCACCACTAAAGAAGCTGAATTATTAAAGTTGTTTTGTTTAAACCTGAACAATCTGGTAGAGCGTGAAATTGCATTGAAATTGATTTGGGGCAACGACAGTTATTTCACCGGCAGAAGCATGGATGTGTTTATTACCAAGTTGCGCAAATATTTAAAAGATGATGCTACTGTAGAAATTGCCAATGTACATGGCACAGGGTATAAATTAATTATCAAGAACTAAGTTCAAAATTCAAAACAAGTATTCAACCTTTTTGAATTTCGGGTTTATTATTTTGAATTTACCTCTTGGTGTATTTATCTTTTGAATCGCGGTAGTAACCATAAGCAACCAAGCTTATTACTATTACCAAGCCCACAAAAACAATATAAGGAGAAGCCGCATTTCCCATAAACTACAATTGAAACGTAAAGGTAGTTGAAATGTTTAAGCCAATAGGTGCTATTCGACATCTGCAATGTCAAATCATGTATCGCAGGTTCTGCGAACCGAATAAAAGAAAGCATCTAAATCGGATTGAAAATCCTACGATACGGTTTCGGAATTATAAATTCCCGAAGAGCGGGTTTTATTCCGTCTCTATTATAAAAACATAATTTGAGTACATCTCTACTAAGGCTGCCAAATCTATATTTTCAGCAGTTTTTTCTCCTGATTGGTATTCAAAATCTTGTACTTGGTCAAGAAAGAATAATAAGTAATCTGACTTAATTGCATACCCCGCAGACTCAGCAAGTCCCGGGTTGAGCTTGGAAGATACAACTCCAATTACCTCACCTTTTTCGTTAAACAATGGACCGCCACTGTTGCCTGGTTGTATAGCGGCAGAAAACTGAAATTGAGAAATACTTCCTTTGTACCCGCTCTTTGAATTGATAATACCATCTGTTACTTTTATCTCATCGCCCATGAGTTCTTTAATGGGATAACCCAAGGCAAATACTTTTTCACCTTGCTTTACTTCCTTTGATGGTATTATTGAATATGGAGGTTTGGTAAACGTTATAAGTTTAGAGTTAATCTTCAATATTGCTAAATCATTTGCCTTATCAGACGAAACCACTGATGCTTCCAAGCTTGTTGTATAATCTCCATTGATTCCCTTAATGGTAATTTTTTTTGCACCCTCCACGACATGAAAGTTGGTAATAACGTGCCCATTATTACTTATCAGAAATCCCGTTCCTTGTCCAACGCCTTTTGAAACATCTTTAGGTAATTTTCCAATGGGATTATTAATATCTTCTTCCAATAATATCCTACGCTTAATATACCCCTCCTTATTGAGGTATACATTAGCTTCGGATTCAGTTAACTCTTCATTAATTGGCTTAAGTCCTTTAGCCCAAGTATACAAATAATATTTTTTTCCAAGTTCTACTTCCAATTGTTTAGAACACCATACCATACCAGTTACAGTACTTATTGCCTCAATATTAATAGTGCCTGTGGAAAATATTTTATATTCCACTAACTCAAAAGGCTTAATAGATGTAATTCTCTTATTATTAAGCAAAAAATGAAAACTTACTGTCTTAGAAAAACCTTTTCCATTCCATAGATAAATTGTAGAGAAGTTCTCTTGTCCTTTAC
>CAYSGX010000286.1:0-4456 GCA_964430605.1 uncultured Chitinophagaceae bacterium | reverse complement strand
ATATTTATCGGTTTGCTCTTCAAAAAACAATTCCATCCACGGCCAGGTAAAAAATTCCATGCTCATAGAATGAATTTCGCAAGCCTCCATAGTAGGCCAGTGGTATTCAGGAATTTCAAAATTGCGGCTCGCATAACCCTGAAAAGCATGGCCTGCCTCGTGTGTCAAAACATCAATATCGCCAGAAGTGCCGTTGAAATTGGAGAAAATAAATGGCGCTTTGTACTTGCTCAAAAATGAACAATAGCCACCGCCCGCTTTCCCTTTTTTATTCACTAAATCCAACAATTCATATTCGGTCATGAAATTGAAAAAGTCGTTGGTTTCGGCAGAAAGTTCAGCATACATTTTTTTGCCGTTATCCAAAATCCAATCGGGCGAGCCTTTTGGTTTTGCATTGCCATTGGTAAATAATAACGGCTCATCATAAAATTTCAGTTTTTCCAAGCCCAATCTTTTTGCCTGTTTCTCGCGCAACTTTGTAGCCACAGGAACCACATGCTCTAAAATCATCTGGCGATAGTTGGCCACCATTTCAGCATTATAATCGGTGCGGCTTAAACGGTCGTAAGCCAGGCCAACGAAGTTTTTATAACCTAACTTTTTAGCAATGGCAGTTCTGGTTTTTACTAAATTGTCATAAATGCTGTCTAATTTTTCGGCATTGGCGGCAAGGTATTCATACTTTGCAGTTGAAGCCTTTTTTCTGACTGCTCTATCGGTAGATTGCTCAAAAGGCACCAAGCCCGAAAGGTTTAGTTCTGTACCTTCAAATTCTATTCTTGCGGAAGCAATAAGCTTGGTATAATCGCTGCTCAATTGATTTTCTTTCTGCAAGTCTTCAATAATTTCAGGCTGAAAAGTTCTTAAAGCCGCATCAGCCAGGTTGAACAATTGATTGCCTGAAACATTTTCTAATTCGGCTCTGAATTTAGATTTTGTCAAGGCCTCATATAATTTAGAAATTAAGCCTGCAAATACCGGAGAGTTTTTGTCGAAATACTGTTGTTGTTCTTCATAAAACTTATCGGCAGTATCAATAGTGTGGCGAATGTAAACCAGCGCTGATTGTGTTTCAAACTCGCTTCTGATGGCGTTTATTTTTTCAAGCAACGCCTTTTGCTCATCAAACGAAACTGCTTCCTGAAATTTAGTAAGCAATGTTTCAAACTCAACAGTGAGATTTTCTAAATTGGGCTGTTCGTAGGGTATTTCAGTAAATTTTAACATAATGACTAATTTGTATTTAAAAATGTGGTTTGTAAAGTAAGTAAAATATTTTTTAAAGTTGCCTTACAGGTTATAGTTAGTCTTAAAGATTTAACAAAATAAAACAAGTGAAAAAGCCATGTTTTATTAGTTTTTATCGGTTTTACGCTTAACATTATAAACGGCTTTTCCTTCGGCCACCAAATGCTGCTTATCTTCCTGATAAGCCACCATCCGGGTTACAACAATCCGGTTGCCGCTTCTCACAATTTCTCCCTCAACAATTAAATCCATAGGTTTTCCCGGGCGCAAATAATCTATGCGCATATCAATAGTAGATACTTTGTCTTCAAAAGAAGTTAAAGTGGTCATGGCTGCCGCGCCACCCACCGAATCCATAGCGGTAGCGATAATACCACCATGAATGGCTTGTATTCTGGGGTCGCCCACCAGTTCGTTGCGAAAAGCCACTCGTATTTGGGCAAAGCCATCTTCAATCTTTTCTAACGTAATGCCTAAAAAAGGATGAAGCGGAATTAGATGGTCTATAACATTCTTGTAAACTTCTTCTGGAGCCTGCATGTGTCTGATTGAATGCAAAGATAAGCCCTACAGATTGTATAAAGTCCAAAACTCAAAATTCAAAAAGTAATAGCTTGATAGCAAAGTAGTTACCTTCTTGTTTGTGTAATTTTCAATCGGCATTTATATAAACAGGTTTTTTTGTTAAAATATCAGGGAAACCGTTTTTTCAGGCTGAAATTATTCAGTATCGCCAAATACGGTATCGTCTTCTTCAAAAGTGTAAGTAGTGTCTAATAACGACTCGAAACCGCCTTCACCAAAACCATCGAAAGCAATATCTACTTTCCAAACGCCATCCACTTTCATCAATTCAATATCTGATTCACCGCGCTCGTCAATACAACAAAAAGTACAAGTAGCTTTATCATCGGCAATAGTACACTTAACATTGGTAACCGGGTCGGCATCGGCAAAGGCGCTTCCTTCCTGTTTTGCCATTTCAGCAATGCTGCTCAAAAAATCTACCAGCTTCAAAGTGCGCTCGGTACAGTATTTTCTTGCAGTTTCAAAATCCTGCTGATTCATCGAATCTAAAAATATTGTTGCCACTTCTTCAGGTTTAGGCCCTGAATTACAAGCGCCAATAACAAATAAACTCACGGCAAGCAGTATGGTTGAAAATTTCATTCTGTAATTTTTTGTGAAGGTAATTATTAATGCAGAAATACTTTAAATTCTGTTAATAATATACCTAAGTAGCAATAAAAACAGGTGCAGAAGTGTTACGGAATTATTGTTATCAGGAAGTATAGTTTTTCTGTTTACAATAAAATTTTAAATTTGGGATGAAGCATTTTATTTAATGCTTTCAATTTTATTCTAACTACATTCATTCTTAAACCACTTGAAGCGCTGCTTCAAAAAAAATATAAAACATGGAAAATACGGCCGTTGCTTCTGCAAAAACTTTTTTTTCTGAACAGGAAAAAGAGACTATCGTGAAAGCCATTCAGGAAGCGGAAAAAAATACTTCAGGAGAAATAAGGTTGCACTTAGAAAATAAATGCAGCCGCGATCCTTTGCACCGCGCCAAAGAGGTTTTTGCCGAGTTGAAAATGCATAAAACTAAATTGAAAAATGGTGTGCTTATTTACATTGCCGTACAAGATCATCAAATAGCCATTTGGGGCGATGAAGGCATAAATTACCATGTAGGGCAGGCATTCTGGGACGATGAAGTGAATATAATTACGAGCCATTTTAAAGCCGGGAAATACACCGAAGGAGTAAGCAAGGCAATTATTCAGGTAGGTGAAAATCTGAAAAAATATTTTCCTTATACCGATGGCGGTACCAATGAATTGCCGGACGAAATTTCAATTAACTAACACATAGCATAACACCGAATACAGTACAAAATGAGTTTTGAAAAGATGAATTATTACAGTGTTATCAAATGTTTTTTACCACTTTTTTGCATTTTATTTTTCGGAAACAATAATGCTTTTGCTCAAATACCCGAGCGGCCTTCGCCACAGCGGCTGGTAAATGACCTGGCCAATATTTTAAAACCGCAGGAACGCGCTGCTTTAGAACAAAAACTGGTTGCTTATAACGATTCTACTTCTACCCAAATCGCTATACTCACCATGCCCAGTTTAGGTGGCTATGACGCGGCAAGTTTTAGTTTTGAAACTGCCGAAAAATGGGGCATTGGCAAAAAAAGTAAAAACAATGGCGTATTGATTTTAATGAGTGTAGAAGATCGCGATGTATATATTGCCACCGGCTATGGCATGGAAGGTGTTGTTCCCGATGCTTTGGCAAAAAGAATTGTAAACAATCAGCTCATTCCCAATTTTAAACAAGGCAAATTTTATGAAGGGTTTGATGAAGCTACTTCTACAATTATAAAACTGGCCGAAGGTGAGTTTACTGCCGATGATGTAGAAAGTAACCCTGAAATTCCGCTTTTCGTTATTGTCATTATTATCATCTTCATCATTATTATCGTCTCAAATATTAACAAAGGCAATGGTGGGCAAACCTTCAGCGGCAAAGGTGCCGGAAGCTACAGGGGTGGCGGCCCTATAATTTGGGGTGGTGGCGGACGCTCAGGTGGATTTGGAGGTTTTGGCGGTGGTGGTGGCTTCGGGGGATTTGGTGGAGGCAGTTTTGGCGGTGGCGGTGCGGGTGGAAAATGGTAGTAAGAATTTGCACGCAAAGGCGCAGAGTCGCCAAGAAAAATCTATATATCTCATGCTGAAAAATGCTCCCGAAAATCTTCATAAGCAAAATTTTTCTCCGTTCGGAAGATATGAAGGGCTTGTGCCCGACACCAATATAGAAAGTTGGCAACCGGGCTTTATAGACAGAAGATTTAAACGCAAAGGCTGGCTATATGCCGGTATTTACAATGCTGAATTTGCTTTGGGCTTTGCCATTGCCGATACGGGTTATTTGGGCAAAGCATTTATTTACTGCTATCATTTCCCTACCAATACTTTTGTAGAAGAAGCCGCACAATTTCCGTTTTATTTTGCTGAAAAATTTATGCCTTCATTGCATGGCGAATGGTTGTTTAGCCAAGGCAATAAAATATGGCAGGTTAGCCCTAATCATACCGATTTAGAAATACATTTTGAAGGCAAAAAACTGCGGGTAGATTTCAGCTTAATTGATTTTGAAAAAGGCATGAGCACTATTGCCCCGGCAGGTGAAA
>CAYSGX010000285.1:0-4458 GCA_964430605.1 uncultured Chitinophagaceae bacterium | reverse complement strand
TATCAATGCCCTGAAGCACGGAGTAAGTATCAAAAATTCCACCGCTTGAAGCGCACGCGCCTACCGACAGTACCCAACGTGGTTCTGCCATTTGCAGATAAACCTCACGCAGCACAGGCCCCATTTTCTTGGCAACTGTTCCGGCTACAATCAATAAATCTGCCTGGCGGGGCGAAAAACTGATGCGTTCTGAACCAAACCGCGCTAAATCGTAATTAGAACCCATAGTAGCCATAAATTCAATGCCGCAGCACGAAGTGGCAAAAGGCAGGGGCCAAATAGAATTGGCGCGCGCCAAACCGATGGCTTTATCGAGCGAAGTAGCCAGAAAACCCTGTCCTTCATATCCCGGCAATAACTCAGATGTGATTGGTTCTTTTGTCATGACTTGTGCATCAATTTATTCCCACTTCAACGTGCCTTTTTTAAGAATATAGAAAAAACCGATGAGCAGTGTTCCGATGAAAAACAACATTTCCATAAACCCGATTGTTCCAAGCGCATGGAAATTTACCGCCCAAGGATACATAAATATTACCTCTACATCGAACAGTACAAAAAGAATGGCTGCAAGAAAATACTTAATGGAATAAGGTAGGCGGGCATTGCCCACGCTTTCGATACCACACTCGAATGATGCTAATTTATCGGTGGTTTTGCGGTTGGGCCCTACAAGGTGGGTTATCAGCAGAGTGGTAACTACAAATCCGGCTGCTACCAAGAACTGGATGAGCAACGCTATGTAATCAGTATAATCATGCATGAACGGGAAGTGTTATCAGTAGTATTTTAATGTCTTAATGTCGCAAAGATAAAGTGTTTTTTATCAGTTATGTTTGGTTTTTTCCTGTTTCTCAAAAAATATCTCTCAAAATATAATTTCCGAAGCAGGAACTTGAAAAATAAACCGTTCCGAAATGATTTTTTAACGTTCGACCACGGCAGACGAACTACCTTTTTTTATTCATAACCATTAAAAACTCATTTTTAACCCTAAAAACTGATGCGTGGTAGCGGGCACTACCAGATTGGGGCGTAAAGTATAAGTTCAGAAACAGGGTGGTATGAACAGATAGATTTTTCACGCAAAGACCTAGAGGCGCAAAGCATTTTTTGCTTGCCGAGTAAATAGTTTCCCTTGATGCTTACTGTAAACTTACCGCTACACCACCAACCTGCTATTTTTCTGCCTTATTTTTGCAATAATTCTTACGACCCGAAAATGAATGATGTTTCCTTTTTTGCTCACGGAAAATTAATGCTCACCGCAGAGTACTTTGTATTAGACGGTGCATTGGCATTGGCGTTGCCTACCAGACAGGGGCAATATTTAAAAGTGAACCAAACTGAAAAACAAAACTTTTTCATTCACTGGCAAAGCATTGTCGAAAACGAAATCTGGTTAGATTTTACCATTTCTGAAAACAACGAAATACACTTGCTAAAAGGCGAGCAGGAAAAAGCAGAAATTATTCGGCAGCTATTAAATATTGTTCAACAAAAAGATGCTTCGTTGCTGCAAAATAATTTTTCATACCAAATAAAAATTGAAGCAGATTTCCCGCGCAATTGGGGCTTGGGTTCAAGCTCAACTTTAATAGGCAATATGGCTAAGTGGTCGGGTTTAAACGGCTTTGATTTAAACACAAAAATATTTGGCGGTTCAGGCTATGATATTGCCGTGGCTTTAGAAGGCAAGCCTGTTTTATATCAGCTTGAAAACAATAAATCCGTTTATAAAACCATATCGGTAAATTTTCCTTTTTCAGAACAGTTGTATTTCATTCATCTGAACCAAAAGCAAAACAGCCGTGAAGGCATTGTCCATTACAAACAGCTTACCATAAATAAGCAGCCTGTTATTCAGCAGTTAAACAGTATTACTGAAAAAATATTTTCGGCTGAAAATTTACAACAGTTTGAAGCGTTGCTTGATGAGCATGAAAATATTATTGCGCAATCGCTGCAATTAAAAAAAGTGAAAGATTTATTTTTTGCAGATTATTGGGGCAGCGTTAAATCGCTGGGTGCTTGGGGAGGCGATTTTGTATTGGCAACCAGTCATAAAAGCAAAACGGAAACACTCAATTATTTTCAGCAAAAAGGTTATGAAACCATTTTAGCATACAAAGACATTATTTTTGCACCCTGATATAAAAATATAAAAACAAAATACGTGAGCAACACCACCCAACAAGGAACTGTGAAATGGCAAAGCCCTGCCAATATTGCGCTGATAAAATACTGGGGCAAGAAAGGACACCAGATTCCCGCTAATCCTTCTATCAGTTTCACGCTGAACAATGCTTATACCGAAATGGAATTGCAATGGGAAGCAAAACCCGAAAGCAACGATTTGGACATTACTTTCTTTTTTGAAGGAAAAGAAAACCAAAAGTTTCGCCAGAAAATTGCCGATTTTCTGCAAACGCGAATAGCGGAATATCCGTTTCTGAAATCTTTGAAGATTACTATTCATTCCGAAAATTCTTTTCCTCATTCGGCAGGTATTGCCTCATCGGCATCGAGCATGAGTGCGCTGGCTTTGTGTCTTTGTTCTTTAGAGCAAATTTTTTCAGGTACATTAAGCAACGAAACCGATTTTTTCCATAAAGCATCTTTTTTGTCGCGTCTGGCTTCGGGCAGTGCTTCGCGTTCGGTATATGGCGGCTTGGTTACGTGGGGAAAAATTGAGGGCTTAGAAAATTCTTCTGATGAGATAGCATCGCCATTGCAATCGCCTGTTCACGATATTTTTAAAAATTATCAAGATGCAGTGATGGTAGTGAGTCGCAACGAGAAAGCCACTTCGAGCCGTGCGGGACATGCCCTTATGGACAAGCACCCTTTTAAAGAAGCCCGCTACGCGCAGGCGCAGCAGAATATGCAACTATTAATAAAAGCCATTGCCGAAGGTGATACCGAAACGTTTGGAAGAATTACCGAAGAAGAAGCACTGACGTTGCACGGCTTAATGATGACTTCCGACCCATCGGTACTTTTATTGTTGGGAAACAGCCTCGAAATCATTCATAAGCTAAGAGCTTTCCGCAACGAAAAGCGTTTGCCTGTATGCTTTACCATAGATGCAGGACCTAATATCCATATATTATATCCCTCGGAAATAAAAAAAGAAGTAAATTCGTTCGTCCTTAACGAATTGTCGCAGCTTTGTGAAGCGCAATACTGGATAGCCGACCATGTCGGCAACGGACCTAAAAGATTGAAATAATGGAGTTAAAACAATTAATGCAAAAATTTCATTCTAAAATTTTGCTGTTTGGCGAATACAGTGTTATTCAAAACTCAATGGGCTTGTCTATACCTTTCAACCAGTTTGAAGGCATGTTAGATTTTGCCGATTTGAAAACGGCTCCCGACTTTCAGAAAAACTCTAACAAAAGCCTGCGTAAGTTTTATGTGTATTTGCGCAGAAAACAATTTTTGGGCGAACTGTTAGCCGATTTGAATTTGCTGCGCCTGCGCGAAGATTTGAAAAAAGGTTTGTATTTCGATTCCAATATTCCGCAGGGTTTTGGCGTGGGCAGTTCGGGCGCATTGTGTGCCGCTTTGTACGATTTATATGCCATCAACAAAATTTCGCGCGACTCAATTACCAAAGAGCAAATGCCTGTGCTGAAAAAGATTTTCTCTCAAATGGAATCGTATTTTCACGGCACCAGTTCGGGCATGGATCCTTTAATCTGCTATCTGAATATGCCTGTGCTTATTGAAAGCAGAACCAGTCTTGGCACTATTGATTTGCCGAAGTCGGTTTTGGAAGGGAAAGGCGCAATATTCCTGATTGATACAGGCTTGCAGGGCAAAACCGCTCCGTTGGTAGAATTGTTTTTAGACAAATGCAAGCAGAATGAGTTTATAGATATGTGTCGCAAAGATTTCATTCCTTACAACGATAATTCCATACGCGCTTTTCTGAAAGGCGAAACAAAAAATCTGTTCAACAATTTATATTTCCTTTCTAAGTTTTTATTGGAAAACCTTAGCCCTATGGTTCCGAATATGTTTCAGGGCTTATGGAAAACAGGCTTGGATACCAAAGCCTTTTATTTAAAGCTATGTGGTTCAGGCGGTGGCGGTTTCTTATTAGGCTTCACCGAAGATTACGAGAAAGCCAAAGACTATCTGAAAGACTATTCGGTGAAAGTGATTCACAGGTTTTAAGAGAGACTTGCTGCCCTATTTTCCTTTCAGTTGCATTTCACTATTGCCCGCTCTCAGCGCAGGAATAATTGATGCCAGCGTGCCTATGCACAATACCATCAACAGCACCACTACAAAACTTTCAGCCTTAAATACTATAGGGTAGGCATCTACCACCATGGTGGCAGTATTCATTTTTATGGGCTCGAAATATATTTGCATGTAGCCGATTATTATAGCAAGCGCAATGCCGCTCAAGGCGCCAATCATCGAAATAAGAATCCCTTCCAGCAG
>CAYSGX010000284.1:1823-4466 GCA_964430605.1 uncultured Chitinophagaceae bacterium | reverse complement strand
TAAAAGCGGAAACCGAACAGGCAAAACATATTCGTTTGGCAATTTCGGCATTAACGGCACAGGTTATAAAATCGGCTTTATGGATATTGGGTATTGATGCTCCTGATAAGATGTAGTTATTGAACAATGCCGAGGCGCATAACTAATCTCCTGCAATTAAATGATTTATTTATCTTAGCCACGTTTTTGAAAATCGCTTCATGAAGAAAACCATTCTTTTCGTTATTGCTACGGCATTGTTGATGCTGTTAGTTTCATCGTGTAAAAAAGACAAATATGTTGTTGCCGATGCCATCATTAAAAACATTAATGGCGATTGCGGTTATGTTATCTATTTAGATTTTAATGCTTTTCAACCCAGAAACCTGCCCGATTCATTATTCATTGACAGCCTTCCGGTTACCATTTCATACAAACTGCTCGACCAAACACCCGAGTGTTTTGGCGACTTGCCTGTGAAAGACATGATGCATATACGCACTATTGAGCGTAAGCAATAGAAAGTTGCACAATTCATCAATATCATAGTTAATTTAGTTTTCTTAATTACTCTCTTTTCTAAACAATTAACAACTATGAAATTCATTCTTTATTTATTGATTATTCCAATAATAGGCTTATCTCAAAACACTATAAATCACAGTAAAAAAGCTATTACAAAACAGCAAATTAATCAACTGCACGATGGTGCGTTATTAGTTAGGTTAATTACTAAAAAAAATGCCATTACTACTTTAAGAAATATGGGGAACCATAAATTGGCAGATGAAAAAGAATCGGAACAAATAACTCTAAACAAAACAATAATTTATGCTTTTCGCAATCATTTTAATTTTTGTCCTGTTTACTTCTTTTACAGCGATTATACTGAAGCAATAAAAAACAATAAGCTTAATGATATAATTTTTTTAAATGACAGTTTAAATTTAGACCCTAAAATTATTTTTAAAGAAAGTAGTTTTTTAACTGCTGAATTTACGCTGATTGATAATGCCGATTTTGAAGCCTTAATAATAAAAGACAAACAGTTTGTTCAGTTAAAAAGACCTTTTCCGTTTTATGTAAGAACTTTTGATTCGCTATCGAATAAGAAAAAATTAAACCAAATCATAATTACGATGAATGATAGACTTGAAAATTTTTACAAAAAGAGAAACAAATAATTCATAGATATTAAATCAAAGGCATAAAAATATATTTTTCCCGATTATCATGCTTTGCTATAAATAATTTTCAGCAATGATTACAGCCCCCCTTCAAGGATTAACCATTTTAGACTTTACCCGCTTGCTGCCCGGCCCTATGGCTACGCAATTGCTGGCAGAAATGGGTGCCACTGTTTTGAAAATAGAAAATCCTGAAGTGCCCGATTATATCCGTTTCTTTCCGCTTTATGCAGGCGAATATTCGGCTTATTTTAATGCGCTCAACAGAAGCAAAAAAAGTTTAGCCATTAATTTTTCTTCGGAAGAAGGCAAACAAAAAATCTATGATCTGGTGAAAACTGCCGATGTATTGTTTGAGCAATATCGCCCTGGCATTATGAACAAAATGGGGTTTGGCTATGAACAACTCAAAGCCATTAATCCTAAGCTGATTTATGTTTCTATTACAGGCTATGGGCAAAGAGGCCCAATGTCACAAAAAGCCGGGCACGATATAAACTACTTAGCGATAAGCGGCTTGTTAGGCATTACAGGCGACAAAACAAAACCTGTAATTCCCGGAATGCAGATAGCCGATGTGGCAGGGGGCAGTTATATGGCGATGAATGGTTGTCTTGCGGCATTGTATGCGCGTAGCATTACAGGTAAAGGTCAGCATGTAGATATTTCAATGACCGATTGCCTTATGCCGTTAATGGCATTGCACTATGCGCAGTTTCAGGCTGAAAAAAAGGTGTTGCCACGGGGCATGTTTGAATTGTCGGGCAGGCAGGCCAACTATAATGTGTATGAATGTGCTGATGGTAAATGGGTGGCATTGGGTGCGCTCGAACCCAAGTTTTGGGACAGGTTTTGCGACATGATTCAGCAGCCCGAATGGAAGTACAATATTATGTTGCCCGAAGAAGATATGGAAACATTTAAACAAGAAGTAGCGGCATTATTTAAAACAAAAACTCAAGCAGATTGGCTGCAAATTTCGGCTAATGAAGATATATGCTTAACCCCCGTTTTAGATTTAAGCGAAATAGAACACAACGAACATTTGCAACATCGCCAAATGCTCGTAAAAGATGAAAACGGTTTCACAGGCATTGCCAACCCCATTCAGTTTTCTGATTATGCAAAACATACCGGTAATGCCGCGCCTGCTTTGGGAAAGGATAATGATTGAATGTTTTAGCGATGAGGCTGTCTCAAAAGTTCATGGTGGCTTGTCGAAGAGTATTTTACACAGAATCATGTGCAAATTGCCATACATCTTTCATTCTTGACCAATTTTCTACTTTTCAGCTTCGCCTAATTTTATCAACGCAAACACACAATAGTTCACAATATCCATATAGTTAGATTCAGGTCCTTCCGAGATTAAAGTAGCGCCATTGTTATCTTCAATTTGCTTTAAACGCAACAGGCGCATCAACACCAAATCGGTAAACGATGATACACGCATATCTCGCCATGCCTCACCGTAGTC
>CAYSGX010000284.1:0-1813 GCA_964430605.1 uncultured Chitinophagaceae bacterium | reverse complement strand
CATGATTTTTTTTAATCAGCAAATCCCTTATTTCGGCTACATTTTTATCGTACAGTTCGGTAGCTTTTGCAGCAGGCAATTCTATTTCATCGTTGTTGTTGAGTTGCAACTGTATCAATGCCAAAATGCAGTAATTAATGATGCCTCTGTAATCGTCATCAATCGGGTCTTCTACCAAATTAGCGCCCTTTTCTTCAATGGTTTGTATGCGTTTGGCTTTAATAAAAATCTGGTCGGTTAATGATTTCGGGCGCATCACCCGCCATGAAGTGCCATAGTCGGTAGTCTTTTTTACAAAGATGTTACGGCATTTTGCCATGGCTTCATCAAACTGTTGTGCGGTATCGTTTGCCAAGTTCGCTGTATTTTTAACGGTTTCCAATGCAGAAATATGAGCAATAAAAATACATCATTTCCCCAAACGCATACGCTGAATATTCGTGGAAAACTGTTTGTGCTTGATGCGCCCAAAGTAATGGGCATTTTAAACGTTACGCCCGATTCTTTTTTTGATGGCGGCAGGCTGAAAACTGATAAGGATATTTTGCTTCATGCGGAAAAAATGATTGCAGAAGGGGCTGATTTTATTGATATAGGCGGCATGAGCACCAAGCCAAACGCTGAAACAATAAGTGTTGATGAAGAATTGAGCAGGGTAGTACCTGTAATACATTTATTGCAGCAACATTTTCCCGAAAGTATTTTATCGCTCGATACTTACAGGGCTGTGGTGGCGAAAGCAGGTATTGAAGCGGGTGCGGGCATCATCAACGATATTTCGGCAGGCATGTTTGATACTGAAATGTTTCAAACCGTGGTGGCATATCAAGTGCCTTATATCATGATGCACATACAAGGCACACCGCAAACTATGCAGCAAAATCCCCATTATCAAAATGTGGTACAAGAAGTGTTGCAATATTTTATTCAGAAAACAGATGTAGCACAACAAGCCGGAATAAACGATATCATTATCGACCCGGGCTTTGGTTTTGGCAAAACTTTAGCACATAATTATGCCTTGCTGAAATATCTAAACGATTTCGGCATAATGAAAAAACCTTTGCTGGCGGGGCTGTCCCGAAAATCTATGATATGCAGGCTGCTCGATGTAAACCCTTCGGAAGCATTAAACGGCACTACTGCCTTAAACACCCTTGCTTTGCTGAATGGCGCATCGATTTTAAGAGTGCATGATGTGAAAGAAGCCAAAGAAGTGATAAAAATTGCTGAATTTTATCGAAACAATTCAACGTGTTAGACCTGTTCATTAAAATAGGATTTTTAGAAATCAACTTTATAGACCTGCTCGATATATTGCTGGTGGGCTTGTTGATTTACCAGATATACAGGCTTATAAGAGGCAGCCTGGCTTTCAATATTTTTATTGGCTTTATTATTATTTATTTCTTGTGGCTGGTTGTTCGCTTCAGCGGCATGGAATTGCTGGCGGGTATTTTAAGCCAGTTTATTAATGTGGGTGTTATTGCTTTGCTCATTGTTTTTCAACCTGAAATAAGAAAGTTTTTATTGTATTTAGGCAAGGGCGGGCAGATTAATAAATCTTCTTTCTGGACAAGATTGTTCAGCCGGAAATATGAAAACCGTGAATTGTTTGATGCTACTGTGCCTGAAATTTTAATAGCTCTTGAAAATTTTAAACAACAAAAGACAGGTGCCATTTTGGTTTTTTCCCAAACCTCCCGAATGCAGATGATTGCATCGTCAGGTGTTTTTTTAGATAGTACCATTTCCGCAAAGCTGCTCGAAAGTATTTTTGAAAAAAACAGTCCGTTGCACGATGGTGCGGTGA
>CAYSGX010000283.1:0-4474 GCA_964430605.1 uncultured Chitinophagaceae bacterium | reverse complement strand
GTGCTGCCTGTTTCAGATAATAATGAAATAGCCACCCGGTTAGGCTTGCGCCATCGTGCGGCTATAGGCATTACCGAAGTAAGCGATGCCATCGCCTTGGTAGTTTCTGAAGAAAAAGGCACACTGTCCTATGCGCGCAATGGCAGAATTATTAAAGATGTTTCTATTGATGAAGCTAAAACTTTATTGCAGAAATATTTTGAGGTGGAATAAGTTCCTTGTGGCTTGCATTCGATGCCGATGAATAGTATAATAACGTGAGTTCGAAATAAAGTTAAGGGATAAGAGAGAGTTGGGCGTCATTAAGGAACCCCTTTCAGGTTTATTCAGTTTACAACACCCCCTCAACAATATACTCAGCGCCATTAACCGCCACCTTATCGTTTATTTTCAACCCCATTAACTTACTGCCCAATGGCGATTGAGGCGAGAGGCTAAATACCACTTTTTCATCAACAGTAATTTTTCCCAGGGCAACGCTTATAAAGAAGTAGCCTTTATCGGTTTTCACCACGCTGCCTTTGGCAACTTTAACAGGGCTTAATGAAATATCTATGGCCTCCAGTAGCGCTTTTTGGCTAAGGGTTTCGTTGAGTTGCGTGTTTAGCCTGTCTTCTTTGGTTTGCGTAATGGCTCGTGCGGTTTCGTGCTTATCGCCCGCGGTGCTTTTGGTTTCATTTTCTTTGCTTGCCTTCATTTCTGCTAAATCCTGTTGCAGCCAGTCAATTTTTTCATTGAGCAGTTGCAGTAGTGCATTGAATATTTTTTGTTTGAAAGACATGGCTGTTTCTATTCCTACCTTCTTTTTCTTGTAGCAGCGCTTCCGCCAAACAGCATTCCGAAAATACCGCGCACCACCTGCCTGCCAATCTCTCTACTCATAGGGCTTGAAAGAACTTGCTCTACCGTGCTTTTTTCTGCTCTTCTCGAAGTAGTGGTTTTGGCAGTAGTGGCAGTTGTTTTAGCAGCTTTTTCAGTAGCAGCGTTTATGGCGTTAATCCTGTCGGTTAATATTTCGTGTGCGCTCACCGGGTCAACTTCTTTTTCATACTTCGCATACAATTCAGAAGCCAGGTACAGTTGCCTGTATTCATCGGCAGGCAACGGCCCCATGACAGCGCGGGGCGGTATAAGATGCGTTACCGAAACTTCAGTAGGAATACCTTTTTCATTGAGAACCGTAACCAGCGCCTGCCCTATGCCCATAGAAGTAAGCGCTTTATCTATTTCATAAAATTCTGACCGGGGATAAGTCTTAATGGTTTTTTTCAGGTTATCGGCATCGTTGGGTGTAAAAGCGCGCAGCGCGTGTTGTATGCGGTTGCCCAATTGCCCCAAAACACTTTCGGGAATATCGGCAGGCGATTGGGTGCAAAAGAAAACGCCAATACCCTTTGAACGAATAAGCCTTACCACCTGCTGAATTTGCTCTAAGAATGCCTTGGGAGCATCTTTAAAAAGCAAGTGCGCTTCATCGAAAAAGAAAACCAGCTTGGGCTTGTCTAAATCGCCCACTTCGGGCATGGTATTGTATATTTCAACCAATAAACTCAGCAAGAAAGTTGAATATAAATCGGGTTGATTTTGCACATCGGCAATATTGAGCAGGCTGATAACGCCTTTGCCATCTACACGCTCAAACAAATCTTTAATATCGAAAGAAGGCTCGCCAAAAATGCTGCCCACGCCTTGCTGTTCCAACGCAACTATTTTCCTTAAAATAGTACCCGATGTAGCAGTAGAAATTTTTCCGTAGTCTTCTTTTATTTCTTCTTTGCCCGGCCCATCGGCAAGGTAAGAAAGCACTTTTTTAAAATCGTTTAAATCTAACAACGGCAGCTTATGGTCATCGGCATATTTAAAAATTACGGCAACAGTGCCTGCCTGCGTTTCGTTGAGTTCTAAAATTTTTGACAATAACACCGGGCCAAATTCTAATACCGTGACTCTCATAGGCGCACCTGATTTTCCCGATAAAGAATATAACTCAACCGGAAAGCCCGAAGGATTGAACGTAATGCCCAGGTGTTGGGCACGCTCTTCCAACCGGGCATTAGTAGCGCCTGCTTTATTCAGCCCCGATAAATCGCCTTTCACATCTAACAAAAAAGTAGGCACGCCTGCATCAGAAAGCTGTTCCGCGATTACTTGCAGGGTTCTGGTTTTTCCTGTTCCAGTGGCTCCGGCTACCAGCCCGTGGCGGTTCATCATACGCAGCGGCAGGTTCACTTTTGCCTCGCTGATAATTTCACCGTTAAGAATACCCGCCCCCAGATAAATATGCGGCTCTTTAGAAGAATATGACTGCTGAATTTTCTCTATGAATAAGTTTTTGTTATCAGGCATTTGAAGCGTTTTATTCGGCAAATATACAAGTGCCTGAAAGAAATTATTTTATGCTGAAACTATAAATACCCAATACTTATGTATAATTGGTATTACCTATCTTTGCCAACCTTTAAAGTATGAGCAAAAATTCTAAAAGCATGATGCCTTCGGGCATTCCGTATATCATAGGCAATGAAGCTGCCGAGCGGTTTAGTTTTTATGGCATGAAAGCTATTTTGGTAGTGTTCATGACCGAGTACCTGCTGGGCAGTAATGGGTTGCCTGACACTATGAATGAACCCGAAGCAAAATTCTGGTTTCATATTTTTGTTATGTCGGCTTATTTCTTTCCCATTTTAGGAGCTGTCATCAGCGATATTTTTTGGGGTAAATACAAAACCATTATTCTTCTTTCGGTAGTTTATTGCGTGGGGCATATTGTGCTGGCATTAGACGAAACCCGTTTGGGGCTGTTTGCAGGCCTGGGCTTAATAGCAGTTGGTTCAGGCGGAATAAAGCCGTGTGTTTCATCGCATGTTGGCGATCAGTTCAGCGTTCATAATAAAAATTTAATTGAGCGGGTGTTCAGCTACTTTTATTTATCGATTAATCTTGGCGCGGCAATCTCTACGTTGCTCACCCCTGTTTTATTAGTTAAATATGGCCCGTCTGTTGCGTTTGGTGTTCCCGGGGCGCTTATGATTATCGCTACCATTATTTTTTATTCGGGCCGGACAAGTTTTATTTCTATACCTCCGGCAGGCTGGCAAAAGTTTAAAGCCGATGCTTTCAGCAAAGACGGTATTAATACCATTTTGAAACTCATTGGCATCTATGTATTCATTGCTATCTTCTGGGCGCTGTTCGACCAAACAGGTTCTTCCTGGGTGCTTCAGGCTAAGTATCCCAACATGATTAAATCAATAGATTTAACCTTCGGCATATTACCTTTTGAAGCGTTAAAGTTCGATTTGCTTCCATCACAAATTCAAGCCGCCAACCCAATATTAATTTTATTGCTGGTGCCTGTTTTCACTTTCATTATTTATCCTACACTGAATAGATTTTTCAAGCTGACTCCGCTGCGTAAAATTTCTATAGGAATGTTTATCGCGGTAATATCATTTTCAGTAGTGGCTTTAATGGAGACCCGCCTTCAGGCAGGGCATAATGTGCATGTAATATGGCAACTCTTTGCCTTTGTGATTTTAACGGCAGCCGAAGTTATGGTGTCAATAACCGCGCTTGAGTTTTCATACACTCAGGCGCCTAACAGTTTAAAATCTCTAATTATGGGATTGTTTCTTCTTTCTGTTTCATTAGGCAACCTTATAACAGCATTGGTAAATAAAATAATTGTAAATGCCGATGGTACGCTTATGCTTAATGGCGCTGAATACTTTTGGTTTTTTACCGCTTTAATGCTTGGCACTTCGCTGGTATTTATTTTTGCGGCACGGCTGTATAAACCTAAAACATATATACAATCGGGAAGAGATACGCTTGAAGATATTATTGTGGAAGAATAAAAAAGCCTCACCCTATTGAAGTGTAGAACAGCACTTCAATCAATGCGCACCCTTCTCCCGTGGGAGAGGGGAACGGGGGTGAGGCAGAAAGGAACAAGAAATTAAATTGAACATGTACTAAGAAAAACAATAGTTTCAAACTAAAAACGAAAACCCTAAACATAAAACTTAAAACACACTACTTATAACTTTTTAAAAATGGATTTAAACAACAACCGCTTTCAGATTCAGGGAATTGATGTGCTGGAATTATGCAACAAGTACGATACACCTTTGTATGTGTATGATACTGCCAAAATGAAATCGCAGTATGAAAAACTGGTAAACTCTTTTTCGGGCGTAAATGTAAAGGTGAAGTATGCTTGCAAATCGTTGACCAACCTAAGCGTGTTGAAGTATTTTAAGCAGTTGGGTTCGGGCTTAGACACCGTGTCTATTGAAGAAGTACAAATGGGTATTTTGGCTGGCTATGAGCCGCACGAAATCATGTACACGCCCAATTGCGTTTCTATTGAAGAAATTAAAAGAGCCGTTGAAATTGGTGTTACCATTAATATCGATAATATTTCTATCCTGGAGCAGTTTGGTAATTTCTACGGAAGCAGTGTTCCTGTGTG
>CAYSGX010000282.1:0-4488 GCA_964430605.1 uncultured Chitinophagaceae bacterium | reverse complement strand
GGCATAAAAAAACCGCTTCATCAGAAGCGGCTTTTTTATGCCTGTATTTTAATTCAGCAGTTATCTTTGCTATCTGAAAAACATAATGAATGAACTTCTTCAACTCAACTTTAGGAAAATTCAGATTAATCGCCTTGCTTGAAGGGATTTCTTTTTTAGCGCTGCTGTTTATCGCTATGCCTTTGAAGTATGGCGCAGGTATGCCTTTAGCGGTGAAATATACCGGTTGGGCGCATGGTGTATTATTTGTATTGTATGTTATTCTTTTAATTCAGGTTTGGATAGAATACAACTGGAAATTTACCAAAGTCATACTCGCGTTTTTTGCTTCGCTTTTACCGTTTGGCACTTTTGTTTTAGACCGAAAATTAAAGAAAGAAGCGGCAAAATTATCTTAGAGCCTGTTCATAAGAATTACATTACCGGGCAATATCTGGTAGTATTCTTTTTGCTTTTGAAACAGCCTGTGTATAGTAATGATAATTCAGGTCCGCCATTACCCCTTGTAGCTTTTGTTAACTTGGAAATGTTTACATCGTAGCTAAAGCCAACGTTTATTCCGGCTACATCTACACGAGTGGTTAATATCAGGGCATCTTTCATACGATACCAGCCTCCAAAATAAAATGCTGTATTATCTCTGAAAGTGTAGCTTTTGCTCCATTTCACCAATGACCCAATATTGAATTGGCTATGAGGCCCTTGATTTAAATACATCACACTGGGCATTAAATAAAACTGGTCGGCAACTTTAAAGTGCGCGCCACCATGAAGTACCAATTTTATAAACAGCTCTTCATTTACATCATTTAAAAAAGACAAATTGGGTTGCGTAATGTGAAAGGCGGCAGTTCCTAAATAAAAGTTGGTAGTTTTATTTACGTTATAATTCCATAAAAATCCGGCACCGGCATCGGCATACCAAATATTATTTCTGGCAATATTTTCACCTGTAGGCCTGTTAGGGTCATAACCGTTTGCACCAAACTGGTTATCGAAAGTCAATTTACTAAGGTCGATATTTCTGTTACCTACACCGCCATAAATTCCGCCTGTTAAAGATTGTGTTCCTTTTCTGTTCAATATTACTGTGTATGATAAATTTAGATTTACCTGATTAGTACTTAAATCAGAATCGCCAGCTTTATCAGAAAAGAAAGATACCCCAACACCACCAAAATTACCTTTAGATTTTGTTTTCTTTTTAGCGATAGCCATATCATAAGAAGCAGCAATAGTTCTGAATGGGGCAATACCCGTCCACTGTGTTCTGTAGTTAGCCGCAAATCTGTAATCGCAACCATTTACACCGGTAAAAGCAGGATTTAAAAGCAACGGAGCTGAAGTAAATTGAGAAAAATGTATATCCTGTGCTTTAACAATGGTACTTGCTAAAACAAGAGCAAAAATTGCCCACGATTTTAATCCCAACAGCTTCATAGACGTTATTTTAATAGTGTAATGTTACCTTTCTTAATCAGTTTTTCACCGTTATAACAAACGGCTTCAACAACATATACGTAAACGCCAGTAATAAGTTTCTCATTATCTCTGTTTGTTCCATCCCAACCTATATTTGGATTGTTGGTTTCAAACAGTAATTTTCCCCATCTATCAAATACCCTGAATAAAATTAACTCTTTTGCGCCAAACATTCTTGCATAAAGTATGTCGTTAGCTCCATCTCCGTTAGGTGTAAAACCTGTGGGCACAAATACAACATCATCGTTACAAAATTCATTCACATTAATAAACACTGAATCGGAACTTACACATCCAAAATTATCGATAGCCGTTACTACATACAGTGTTGACACAAATGGCGTAGCCGTTGGGCTTAAACAGTTTAAACAACTGATAGTAGTATCTGTGGTATTCCAATATACAGCATCAAAAACACCCGCGGTTGTAGTTAGTTCAATGGTTACCCCACGGTTAATCATTCTGTTTTCCAGCGTATTTACAAAAGGTAACGGGTTTACTCTAACCCTCACGGATGCTGTATCGGCAGGGCAAACACCATTGCTTACATAAGCGGTGTAAGTAGTATTTTCTGTTGGGCTAACATTAGGAGTAAAGCTGCCCGGGTTATCCATTCCGATAGCAGGCCTCCAATATACGCTATCTCCTCCCCCACTATACAACTGCGCTGCTGCGCCTAAACAAATCAATGTGTCATTACCCGCAAAAGCATCAAGAGGAAAATCGACCTGTATAGTTTTGGTAATGCTGTCGCTGCAGCCAATAATATCAAACACCGTTAAAGTAACCTGATAAAAGCCTGAATCAGGAAAAGTATATACGGGCAGCCTTCCTGATTGAACATCAACAGGCGAGCCATCTCCAAAATTCCAGGCATATTGTGTAATAGGCCTGTCGGAATAAGCGCTCACACTAACAAAATCAGCAGGGCTTCCCAAGCAGGAACGTTCTCCTTCAAATTCAGGATAAAACCTATTGATAATAACCCTTACACTATCAGAACTTTTACACCCATAAATATCGGTAGTAGTAACCTTGTAATACCTGGAGCTTGTTGGGAATACAATCGGGTTAGCAATATTTACATCATTTATTTCAACAGGTGGCTCCCATTCATAAATAATATCGCCTACAGCAACCAATTGCACAGTATCACCCAAGCAAATATTAGTATCGGGATAAGGCGTTAATGAGAGTGTAGGTAACGGCAACACATTTATGGTAACCGTATCAAACGATTGGCATGAAGTAAAATCTGTAGTAATTAAAATATACGTAATGGTATCAACCGCATAAGCAGTGGGCTGTGCAATAGTCGAATCACTTAAATATAATCCGGGCGACCAGTCGTAAGTGGCGTAACCAACAGTACCTTCCAAAACAATACTATCGCCATAACACAAACTAATAGTGTCTGCATTTGCAATACCCGATGGCACAGGATATACATTTACCGTTTTCACAATAGTATCTCTGCAACCATAAGCGTCTCTAACAATAAGCCTTGGTGTGTAACTACCTAAAACATTATAAGAATAAGAATGTGGCCCTTGAATATTTGAAGTATCGGCAACCGTAGCAGGGTCTCCAAAATTCCAACGCCAACCTACAATAGGAAAATCACCTTGCACAGAAGCATCGGTATAAACCGTAAATAAAGAATCACAACCTATAGAATCTGAAATGGTAAAATCGGCTTCGGGCCGCCTCACTACCCATATATCTCGTGAGAAAGTATTATAACACCCTATTGCATTATAAGAGGTTAAGGTTACAGTATTTAGTCCCGGTGTAGTAAAAACATATGTAGGATTACGCAGTGTTGAAGTGCCGCCATCGCCAAAATCCCACTCCCATCTCACAATTGGGTTTATTAAATATGCCGAAGACAAATCGGTAAACTGAACAGAGCTAAATGCACAAGCTGTATCATTAACATTGGTTCTGAAATTAGTTAATACCGAATCTATAATTAGCGTGTCTCTATAAAACAATGTATAACTACATGTAGGTTGCTGAGTATCGGTAAGAATTACTGCCGGAACAAACTCACCTGGAGTCAGATAACAATGTGTAACTGTATCATCGGCAGCGCCAACATCTCCATCAGCGAATACCCAAAACAAACTTATTGCCCCTACTGAATTAGCCGTCAATAAAATACAATGTTCTTTACAGGCAGAATCAGTACTCAATACCATATTTCCGACAGCGCCACCAATATTTATGTAATTATTAATTGCCATGCTATCCACACAGCCATTTTCAAAAGACACAATAACTTTTACTTCAAAAAAACCGGCCTGATTATATATATGCGATGGGTTCTCAACATTTAACGCGCCTGTATTATCTCCAAAATCCCATTCAATTCTATTTACACTTAATGTGTCATAATTAGTAAGGTTAGTGAAATTCACTAAAAATGGCGGGCAATATCTAAAAGTATCGTTAGTAAAGAAATTCAATTCAGGCTTGCCTACGTAAAAATAGTTGGGCCTGATAAGCGTGTCTCTACAGCCATAAATATCGGTAGCAACAAGCCTTACGGAATAATATCCGGTATCCTGATAAGCATGTGTGGGTTCAAATAATGTGGATGAATTATCAACCCCCGAACTTGGGTCACCAAAATTCCATTGATAAGTTAACCCTTCACCTGTAGAAGTATTTACAAACGGAACATCCTGATTAGGACAATATAAATTATAAGGAGTGGTAAACCCTGCAATAGGTTGATTGATATCAATATATTGAGGCCTGTTTAAAGTTCTGGTGCAACCTAAATTAGTGGTAACTGAAAGGCTAACATCATACAAATTGGGTGTATTATAAGCCCTGTTTACTAATGCAGGCGGTGGGTTTCCGGGTAAGCTGAATGCTTGCATTCCATTACCAAAGTTCCACGACCAACTTTCAATAAAAGAGCCGCCTGGGGGCGTAGTAGATAAATCCTGAAACTGGATAACCGGAGCAGTGCTGCCGCTTTCGGGTAGACATCCATAA
>CAYSGX010000281.1:0-4489 GCA_964430605.1 uncultured Chitinophagaceae bacterium | reverse complement strand
ACCGCCAACGCTGGAAAGCCATTCACTGGCAAAGTATTTTATCGGCATATAAACACGCGCCTTACTTTGAACATTACGCGCCTTATTTTGAAAAACTTTATTTACACACAGAAACCAGCTTTTTGTTTCAATGGAACTTGAAACTTTTTGAAATCACTGCGAAAATTCTCAAAATACATTCAGCCATACATTTTTCCGAAACCTATGAAAAAGAAGTCGCTGCCAACGTATGCGATGCAAGAAATTATTTTCAGCCCGAAAAAGATACTCACATCATCTTCCCTAAATACATTCAGGTTTTTTCCGAAAGGCATGGCTTTGAAGCCGACCTGAGCATTCTCGATTTAATATTCAATTTAGGCACCGAAGCCAAAGCTTATTTGAATGCGTTGAACAATGCCCAAAAATAAAATAGCCGGCAATTATTGCCGGCTATTTTATTGCAATGCAATTTCTCGCATTAAATCTTCACACCTTCCAGTTCAGCGGGAATTTGTTTTGCATCATCGGGAATATCGCCTGTTAACGCTTCTAAAAAGGCTTTAATAGAAGCAACCTGCTCGGGAGAAAAATCTTTACCCAATTGTATTTTTCCCATAATGGTAATAGCCCTATTCAGTTCTTCAACGCTGCCATCGTGAAAGTAAGGAGCTGTTTTGGTAATGTTCCTCAGGCTTGGCGTTTTAAACAGGTCTTTATCAAACTCATCTTTGGTTACTTCTTTACGGCCTTCATCTTCAATTGTGCTGCCGGTATAATTTCTGTAGTTGTCCAGGCTGCCAAATTTTTGCAAACTGTTTCCACCTATTGCCACACCATTATGGCAGGTAGTGCAGCCTTCATTAATAAAAGTTTGCAATCCTTTTTTCTCTTCATAAGAAAGCGCGTCAGATTTGCCATGCAGATATTTATCAAACTTAGAAGGCGTAATTAAGGTGCGTTCAAAAGCGCCAATGGCTTTCGACATGTTTTTAAAAGTTAGCGGGTCTTTATCATCAGGAAATGCCGAAGCGAAAAGCTCTTTATACAATTCAATACCTTTCAGCCTTTTAATAAGGAAATCTTCCGAAGGAATATTCATTTCAACCGGATTTAATACCGGCATGCCCGCTTGCTCTTCCACATCTTTTGCTCTCCCATCCCAAAACTGCAAAGTGTGTAATGCTGCGTTGAAAGAAGTAGGAGAGTTGCGATTACCGTTTTTGCCTTCATCGCCCGGTGAAGTTGCCAGATTATCTACCCCGAATGTATTCAGGTTATGGCAAGAATTACAACTGTTGTTGCCTGTTTTCGATAAGCGGGTATCGAAGTATAAAAATTTGCCCAGTTTCACTTTTTCGGGAGTTACCACGTTATCAGGGGTTTCTGAAATTTCAGGAACAGGCTTGAAAATACCTTGTGCTTGTGCCAATAATTTTTGGTCTTCTTCAGCAGAAAGTCCTTGCTGTTTTTGCTTCTTAGGTTGGTTATTGGGATTCATGTTGCATGAAGCAAAGAATAGAACGGACAATACCGCAATAACGTTGAATAGTCTAATCATATCAGTTTAATTTGTGGTTGGTTGAGCATACAAACTAACGAACCGTCATTAAAAGTTCCCGACTGAAAATATTTTTTTCGGAAAACTGAAAACGGCATTTGTAGTAACTTGCAGCGTCATTAAAAAAACGGAAAAATGAAACGTATCACATTTATCTTTTTGGCGGTTCTTATTGTTTTTCTTTCTTCATGTAAAGAGCAGCCCAAATTAATTACCACTTATTATGATGAGAATAACCAAACCAGGAAGGAAGAATATTATGTGGTTGATAAAGATGGTGGCAAAAGGGAAGGGGCTTATGTTAGCTACCACACTAATGGTGTGAAAAAAGAAGAACGCAATTATAAAAACGATGAACTGAATGGTGTTTACAAAATCTATGAAAACAGTGGTGTATTAGTTGAGGAAGCCATGTATGAAAACAGTAAACTAAATGGCATCAGAAAGTTATATTCGGAAGATGGGAATGTGGCTATTGAAGAAACTTATAAAGATGGTGTATATAATGGCGCATATAAAAGCTACTTTAAGAATAAAAACGTTGAGCAAGAAGGCCTTTACTTAAATAATAAAATGACCGGATTATGGAAATATTATTATGAAAACGGGAAGCTGAAAGAAGAAGTAACCTTTGCCGATAATATGGAGAACGGCCCTTATAAGCGTTATGCTGAAAACGGAAATCTGGAATCGGAAGGGCAATATAAAAATGAAAAAGAAGATGGCTATTGGAAATATTATTATGAAACCGGCAAACTGAAAGAAGATGTAAATTTTATGGATGGTGCGGAAGATGGTTTAGTGGTAGTGTATTCAGAAAAAGGCGATACGCTTAAAAAAATAGAATACACCGCAGGCCGGGTTACTAAATACAAAGAATACAAATAATGCTTTTCTTCTCAGTCTTTGTTTTAAATCAAATTTTCTAATTGAATCATACTACTGAAATACTAATTATTGGCGCAGGTCCCGGAGGCGTGGCTACAGCTTTGCAGTTAGCTAAGCAAAATATTCCTTGCACTATTGCAGATAAGGCAAGCTTTCCTCGCGATAAAATTTGTGGCGATGCTTTAAGCGGCAAGGTAGTAGAAGTGCTGAAGAAAATTGATGCTACACTTTTAAACGATTTACAGTTGCAACCTGTTCAGGTAGGTTCATGGGGCGTATCGTTTGTAGCACCCAATAATAAAGTGTTGGAAGTGCCTTTTAAACAAAATTTCGATATACACAATCAGCAACCGCCCGGCTATATTTCTAAAAGAATACACTTCGACAATTTCTTATTCAATGCGCTGAAAAAATATCCTAATCATATTCAGGTTTTAGAAAATACCGATTTAACAGTTTTTGAAAAAACCGCTACAGGTTATCGCGCCACTTCAAAAGATGGAGCAACTATTATAGATACCAAACTTGTAATTGCTGCTGATGGTGCGCAATCGCGCTTTGCTCGTTTCACAGGCGATATGAAAGTTGAACCTAAACATTATTGCGCGGGCGTTAGGGCTTATTACAAAAATGTATCGGGCATGCACCATGCCAATTTTATTGAGCTGCATTTTATTAAAGAATTATTGCCGGGCTATTTCTGGATTTTTCCTTTGCCTAGTGGAGAGGTGAATATTGGTGTAGGTATCAGAAGCGATAAAATAAGTAAGCATAAACTGAATCTGAAAAATATTTTAAACGATATAATTCAGAATCATCCTGAAATAAGTAAGCGGTTTGTGAATGCCGAATTGGTAGATGATGTGAAAGGTTTCGGATTGCCGCTTGGCTCAAAGAAAAGAAGTATTTCGGGTAATAATTATTTATTGATTGGCGATGCCGCATCTTTAATAGATCCTTTCACCGGAGAAGGCATTGGCAATGCAATGATGAGTGGTTTCTATGCCGCCAATCATGCCATTCAAAGTCTGCAAGAAAATAATTTTTCAGCGTCATTTAATAAGCAATACGACCATGCTGTATATAACAGGCTTTGGAGCGAATTGAAGTTAAGCAGAACCATGCAGCAACTGGTGGTGTTTCCCTGGCTGTTTAATTTTGTAGTAAATAAAGCCGCCACCAATACTACTTTAAGAGAAACTATTTCGGCCATGTTTGAAGATTTAGGTTTGCGCGATAGGTTACGAAAACCATCTTTTTATTTAGATTTGATGTTCTCAAAATAAACCTGTATGAAAACATTTTTTGTTGTTGCAATGGCAACTATTTCCTTTAGTTCATTTTATTTAGCCTCTTGTAATTCTTCTGCCAATGAAGAAAATGTGAAAGAAAATTCAGTTGTTGCTGAATACGACACTATTGTAGGCGAGCAATTTCAGCCTGAGAATATTTTAGCCGTTGCCGATTTAGAAGAGAAACTGAAAGGCAACGAAAGCCTTGAATTAGTTATTGAAGGCACAGTGAAATCTTGTTGCCAAAAGAAAGGTTGCTGGATGCGCATAGACAAAGGCAATGGCGAAGCAATGATGGTTACCTTTAAAGATTATGGCTTTTTTGTGCCATTTGAAAGTGCGGGCAAAACGGCAATTATGAAAGGCGTGGCTTATTACGATACCATTTCAGTTGAAATGCTGAAACATTATGCCGAAGATGCCGGTAAATCTGAAGCTGAAATTGCAGCTATTACCGAGCCTGAACTATCCGTTTCTTTTGAAGCCAGTGGCGTAATGTTGAAATAGCGTGTCGGCATTACCTGTCAATGCAGGTGTTTCCCATGTATGCTTGTTGTTGATAAATCTGTCTAAAAACTTTTAGAAAGGTTTGACATTCAGCCGAAAGATTTATACTTTTGCAAACGCTTTTGAAAAAAGGCTATGATTTCGTAGCTCAGCTGGTAGAGCAATACACTTTTAATGTATGGGCCCTGGGTTCGAATCCCAGCGAAATCACTGAAAAATCCCGCAACTGTGCGGGATTTTTTGTTTACATTCGGTTTTGGTT
>CAYSGX010000280.1:0-4497 GCA_964430605.1 uncultured Chitinophagaceae bacterium | reverse complement strand
GATCCTGGTTATTTGTCTGAAGCATATCAAATTTGCAAAAAAGCAAACGTGTTGGACAGAAACAAAACTTAAAAGCTATATACAATCAAAGGGTTGCGATAAAATTGAGGGCATTTACGAAAACACAGCCAGTTCAGATAAAATGGCAAAATATAAAGTAGCTGTTAGAAAAATTAACGGAATTTATTATTTGATTTATTTTTCAGGTGCGAACAATACTGGGAATTGGACAGAGGGTGAAATTAAAGCAACACTTGAACCAACAGCAACGCCCTTATTTTACAAGGCAAAATGGATAATGGCGGACAAATCTGAAAACAGTAACTACTATATAACATTTGAACAAGGGCTTTTTAATGTTCTTTCAGACGACAATGAAAAGCAGTTATATATCAAAATGTTCCCATCATCAACTGACAATATTGCTAATTCCCCTTCGGAAGGTGCAAGTTCTGGGACTGGATACGCAATTTCATCAAATGGCTACATTGTAACAAATCATCACGTTACAAACGGAGCAACTTCAATAAAAATTCGAGGAGTTAACGGAGACTTTTCGAAAACCTACACAGCAAAAGTTATAATTGAAGATAAGAACAACGACCTTTCTATTATAAAAATTGACGACCCTAGCTTTATGTCATTAGGCACAATTCCTTACATCATAGCAAATCGTGCGTCAGATGTAGGTAGTTCAGTTTTTGTTTTAGGTTATCCCTTGCGTGCAACAATGGGAGATGAAGTAAAATTAACAAATGGTATTATCAGTTCTAAGTCAGGTTTTCAAGGTGACGTTACTTCTTATCAAATTACTGCACCCGTGCAGCCAGGCAATAGTGGCGGACCATTATTTGACGATAAAGGAAATATTATCGGAATAATAAATGCAAAACACGTTGGGGCAGAAAACGCTTCTTATGCTATTAAAGCATCGTATTTAATGAACCTTATTGACCTTATGCCAACGCCTCCAAAACTCCAAACTATAAGCACAGTTGCAGGAAAACCTTTGACAGAACAAGTAAAGATTTTAAAAAAATTCACCTACATAATTGAAATCAATCAATGACAATAGAAACAAATCCAATTAGTAAATTAAAAAATCTAAACCTTTCAAAATATCCTGTTGATGAAATCAATAGCATAATGAAAGAGTTTGGAAAATTTGGAGTTGTGGTTATGACTTTACACGAAGGGAAATCCATAATACGTGCAAGACCAAACGAACCAAACGAAACCTTTAAAACTGTATCCGAACTTAGTTACAAACCAGCAAAATTTAATACGACATTTCAAAGGGCAAGTACTCCTAATACTACAATGTTTTATGGTTGCGTTGTTCCTGAAAACATAGCAGAAGGTGAACTTGACAACGCAAGAGTAACTTCAATTTTTGAAGCCAGTAAGTTGTACCGACAAGAAATTGAAAGCGGTGAAGAAAAAGTAACTTTTAGCCGTTGGACAGTGACGAAAGACATTCCATTAATAGCAATAGTTTATCATAAGGATTTCATAAATAATTCGTCACACACAAATGAATTACATACAGCATATCAAGCATTTTTAAAAGCCAACCCAAACGACATTGCCAATAGTAACACGGTAACAGAATATCTTGCAAGTGAATTTGCAAAAAAAGAAACTCCACACGACTACGACTATTTAATTTCTGCACTGTTTACAGAGGTTGTATTAGGTCAAGGTTTTGCAGGAGTTTATTATCCAAGTGTAAGAGCGGAAGGAAAGGGATTTAACGTAGCTATTCATCCAGACTATGTAAATAGTAATATGAAAGCTATTGTATCGGGCGAATGTTCCCTTTATAAAAAAGAAAAGCATATTGTTTTAGACAACGACACAATAACAGAAATTGCAGAGGGGAAAACAGAGTTTATAATGCAACCAATTACAGACCCTCGTTTTCACAGCGGACGAGAAATTTGCAATAAAATACTTAACGGAGAAATTATAGTTTAACAATGCAGACAACTAACGGACGAAAAAGCACTGGTGGTAACAGCACCTACAAGAAATTGGCGGTTCAGTGGTTAAATGAGCATTTGTGCTTCGTATCAAGTTCAGTGCTGGCAGACAGTTTAGTGCTCCGAAATCGCCAACTTCTTGTAGCTGCAAAACGTTGGGGGCAAGTTTAAAGAACGATTCAAATAAAATTGAAAACTTAAATGGGGGAGCGGAGTTTTAACTGAAAAATAAAATCGAAACGGAATATAAAAAATATTGCGGACTTATAATCGAAGCGGACAAAACTGAAAACAAAAACTTTAAAAAAAATTCCCAGCTGACTCTTTATATGTGCGGATAAAATAAAAACAAAAAACTTAAAACAGCAACTATACGGAAAAAATGACAGCGGAACTGTGCGCAAAAAAATTTCCGGTTTTCGAGAACGATTCGAAAAAATTTGTATTTTTAACCTACATAATTGAAGTTTAACAACAAAAAATATAGTTATGAAAAAACAAGTATTTCTATTTTTAGCATTAGGGTTCTTGTATTCTTGTGACAAAGATGACGACAAGAGTACTGACAAAGGATTAATTGGAAATTGGAAGTTAATAGAAGTTTTAGCTGACCCTGGAGATGGCAGCGGAACTTTTACAGTCGTAGAAAGCAACAAAATTATTACATTTCAACAAAATGGAATAATTACATCTAATGGAACATTATGCAATATGTCATTAGAGGCAAACAATCCGACATCAGGTACTTACTCTTTGACTGATATGACATTTAAGTCCCCTGATTGTAATAATCCTGACTACAAATATCAATTTAAACAAAATGGGAACATATTAATTATAACTTACCCTTGCTTTGAAGCTTGCCAAGCGAAATACCAAAAAGAATAAAAACCTGCCCCCAACAGGCGTTTGGCTCAATGGCGGGTGCAGTGGTTAATTGAACATTCTACCTCGCATCAACTTTTGTGGTGTATTGACAGTTTTGTGCTCCGAAATCCGCCACTGCGCCAAGCCCCAAAACGTTATAGCCAATGGTATGACGACAGAAACACAACATATTAACAGCGTGACAAAAGAACTTTTAGACAACGGTTTTCTTCACCTGACTGACCAGACCGAAGAGCAATTAAACGAGTTAATACATTCGTTGGGACAGGTTATTTTCACTACTGACGTTGTTGTAAAACCTGAAAGCAAAGGAATGGTAACTTCTGCTCGTGGACTTGACTATCATACCGACCACCATAAAGCCAAATACATAATTTGGTATTGTTACAAGCAGACCGATTTGGGTGGCGACAGTATTTTGATGGACGCAGAAAAAATATACAACCAACTTTCAGACGAACATAAAGAGCAACTCAAATCAATAGAACTTTTTGAACATAAAATTTTCCCTGACGACAAAGAGAGTTATCCTTTCGTTGCGACAGACGAAAACGGAAAAAGAAAATTTTACTACTCATTTTGGCTTGTAAAAAATGAAGACAAGCAAAATCCTGCTATGCTTGAATTTCAGCAACTAATTAAACAGACAGAACCAATTAGATTAAACTTAAAAGAGCGGGACATTCTTGTTGTGGACAATCACAGAATTTTTCACGGCAGGACACCAATTGAAGGAAGCAAAGACCGTTTCCTAAAAAGATTTTGGCTAACAGCAAATAATTCATAAATCAAAAAATAACGCAAAATGGAACAGACAGTTTTAATTTATCCTGACCCGATTAGCGTAGAAAGAGTTTCTTACCTAATCAATCAAAAGGGCATTGACCCTGTAATCGCTGACCTTGACCTTGAAATGGTTAAGATGAAACTTCGTGAACCAGAAGAAGGAGAAAACTGGACACACGAACAATGCGACAGTGCAGAAATAGAATACAAACGCTATTTGCACTTGTGTAAAAAGTATGGAAAAGGAATTGTGCCAAACAAGATTATGGACAAAGTTTGGCATTATCACATACTTGACACAAGGGCTTATCACAAAGACTGCGACACAATGTTCGGTCATTACTTACACCACTTTCCTTACTTCGGTATGCGAGGAGAACAAGATGCAATAGACTTAAAAAATTCTTTCTATCAAACCAAAGACCGATACCTTGAAACTTTCGGAGAAGAAATGGCAAGAGAAGATAATGAAATGAAGTGTTGGCACGACTGTGAAAACCGTTGTTGGCACGCTTGTTCAGACGACAAATGAAAAGAACCACTGGCTATAACATGCGTTTGGCGCAATGGGGGGTGACGAGCAAAATTGAAAGTTCGTGCTTCTATTTAGCTTTGGTGCAGGTTGACAGTTTAGTGCTTCTAAGTCCCCCACTGCGCCAAGCGCAAAAACGTTATGGGCAACCTTAAACGACAACCCGCAAGGACAACAAACAGACAATGGACGAATTTAAAATCTTTAAAAATTGGCTGACACAGGTTTCTTTTCTGACCGAAAAGGACTGTTCACTTTTTGAACCTTTTTTAAAGACAAAACAACTTAAAGCGAAAGACCATTTTCTAA
>CAYSGX010000279.1:0-4503 GCA_964430605.1 uncultured Chitinophagaceae bacterium | reverse complement strand
ATAGTCGACGTGCATGGACCAATTTCCGCAGCGCAGCATCATACAAACCAGCATTTTGACATACACGTGCTTCTTCAAGCAGAAGATAAAATGAAAAACCGATTTGCATATCGGCTTTTTGCTTTCAGAATGAGAGGCGGAATAAGGAGTTGGTCAGTTTGAAAAACAAGGTTTTTCTCTGCTTTATTGAGCAATTTTTCCGGCTTCCATTGTCCACTCTCTTAACAAAACAATTTTAACTTTTCATCTTCATAGAATCTTGTAACTTTACACACATGAGTCAGAAAAATATTACTACAAAAGCTACTGCAACACAAGAAGGAACCAGCGCAGTATTTGGCAAAAAAAATTATGTGATTTTGGGTGTGGGTGTGGCGATAATGGCTATTGGTTATTTATTAATGCTTGGCGGCAGGGCCGAAAACCCGGCAGTATTTAACCCTGCCGAAATATACAGCAGCACCAGAATTACCGTTGCACCAATATTGATACTGGTGGGTATAGCCATAAACTTTTATGCCATTTTAGCCAAAAACAAATAATGCAATACTGGCAGGCTATTATAATTGCTATTGTTGAAGGGCTTACCGAATTTTTGCCCGTATCTTCTACAGGCCACATGATTATTACCTCTTCATTCATGGGTATTGCCTCTAACGAGTTTGTGAAAATGTTTACCGTTGCCATACAGTTTGGCGCTATATTAAGTGTTATTGTTTTGTATCGCGAAAAGTTTTTTAAATCGTTCGATTTTTATTTTAAGCTGTTTGTAGCGTTTTTACCCGCGGCATTTTTTGGTTTTTTGCTGAATGACTTTATTGATTCGTTGCTGGAAAATGTGTGGGTAGTAGCTACTACATTATTGTTGGGCGGAATTGTATTGTTGTTTGTAGATAAATGGTTTAAAACCGACCATGCCGATACAGAGATTTCTTACAATCAATCTTTAAAAATCGGATTCTTTCAGGTTATTGCCATGATACCCGGTGTGTCGCGCTCGGCAGCAACTATTATTGGTGGCTTGCAACAAAAGCTAAACCGTAAACAAGCGGCAGAGTTTTCTTTCTTCCTGGCAGTGCCTACCATGTTTGCCGCCACGGCATATAAAATGTACAAGTATCAAAAAGATGCTTCGTTTACTTCCGAAGAAATTAATTTACTAATTGTGGGTAATGTGGTAGCATTTATTGTAGCCATGATTGCCATTAAAGCATTTATAAGTTTCTTAACCAAATATGGCTTCAAAGCATTTGGTTATTACAGGATTGCTTTGGGCTTAATTTTGCTTGCGTTACTTTCTTCAGGTGTTAAATTAGAGATACTGTAATGCTCCACAACTTTCACGAGGGCGAAATATTATTGGTAAACAAACCGGCTACCTGGACATCGTTCGATGTAGTGAATAAAATAAAATATGCCATCAGGGCAAAGGTGGGCCATGCGGGCACTTTAGACCCGCTGGCTACCGGCTTAATGATTGTTTGCACCGGTAAGTTTACCAAAAAGTTAACTGAATTCAGCGGCTTAGACAAAAGCTATGAAGGCACTATATTCTTAGGTGCTACCACACCTACTTACGATGCCGAAATGCCGGCCGATGAGATTTTTGACATTTCTTCCATTACACATAAAGCCATATTGAATGCTGTAAAACAACTTACCGGAAAGATTGAACAAATGCCACCCATTTATTCAGCCATAAAAAAAGATGGCAAGAAGGCTTATGAATCGGCACGAAAAGGAAAGGAAGTAATAATGGATGCCCGCAGTGTAGAAATATTTCAGTTTGATATTACCCGCATAGAGCTACCTGAAATAGATTTTGTGGTATCGTGCAGCAAAGGCACTTATATACGTTCGCTGGCTTATGATTTGGGCAGGTTATTGAATAATGGCGCTTATTTAAAATCGCTGAACCGCACCCGGATTGGCAATTTCTATTTAAAAGATGCTTTTGAATTAACTGCCTTAATAGATTATATAAAGGAACATCCTGAATTGTGTGAAAAACCAAAAACCGCCTAAACCGTTACACTTATACAATTTGTAACTTCGCACTATGAAAATTTTCCGTTCGCTTGATGGTTTAACTATACCAAATGCCGTGTTAACTATTGGCACTTTCGATGGGGTGCATCTGGGGCATCAAAAAATTATTGCCCGCATTAATGAGCTGGCCCAAAAAGTAAATGGCGAAAGTGTTATTCTTACGTTTCACCCGCATCCGCGTTTGGTAATTAACCCTGAAGATACTTCGCTGAAGCTGCTGAATACTTTAGACGAAAAAATTGCATTGTTTGAAAAATATGGCGTAAACAATTTAATCATCATGCCTTTTTCGCAGGCTTTTTCGCAAATGGCTGCCGAAGACTATGTGAAAGATTTTCTTTGGAAAAATATTCAGCCTAAAGTAATTGTAATTGGCTACGACCACCGTTTTGGAAACAACCGTGAAGGCGGGCTGCATACTTTCTTGGCATTGAAAGATGCCTTGAAATTTGATTTGGAAGAAATAAGCCGTGAAGATTTAGAAGATGTGGCTATCAGCTCTACAAAAGTCAGGAGCGCTTTAACCGAAGGGAAAGTAAGGCTTGCCAATCAACTGTTAGGCCATGCTTTTACGCTGAAAGGTAAAGTGGTGAAAGGCGCATCGCTGGGCAGGCACCTGGGTTTTCCCACGGCAAATATTGATGTAAACGACAATAATAAACTGATACCAAGAGAAGGTATTTATGCCGTAAAAACAAAGCATAATGGTGTATGGCACAAAGCCATGTTATACATAGGCATGCGCCCTACTTTCAGCGGTAAAAACCAAACCATAGAAGTAAATATTTTCGACTTTTCTGAAAATCTTTACGATAAAGAAATTGAAGTGGCATTTGTAAGCGAGATAAGAGAAGACATTAAATTTACTACTGCCGATGCGTTGATTCACCAATTGAAAAAAGATAAAGAATCGGCTGAAAGAATTTTAAATTTATCATTATTAACTCCATAAAAATTTCAGCATGAAAAAGATACTTTGCTCATTAGCAGCCGCTTTTGTTTTTTCGGTAAACACGCAAGCGCAAACCGAAGTGAAACTTGACAGCCTGATGTTTACGCCTGAATGGTTCAGCAACCTGGAAGATGCCGCGCAAAATACCGGCAAGGTGTTGTTTCTTGATTTGGGTTTACAAAAGCTGAAAACTTTTCCGAAGGAAATATTAACGTTGAAGAACGTAAAGCACCTTTATTTATCGGTAAACTACTGGCCTTCTATTCCCAATGAAATTGGTACGCTGCAAAATCTGGAAGTGCTCGACATCAGCAGCAATTACTATTTAAAAACCTTGCCTGAAGGATTAAAAAACTGCACCGCCCTGAAAGAGCTGATAGTGAAAGACCATAAACTAAACAGTGGTGAACTGGCAAAAATAAAAGCATTGTTGCCTAACGTAAAAGTGATTACTGATTAGCTTCTTAATACTTCAAAACTCTTTGAGAAAATTTTTCTCCATCAGCCGCAGTAATATTCAATATATAAGTGCCCCCGGGCAGTGATGAGATATGGATTTTTTCGTCAATAAAATTTTGCCGAAGCACTACTGTGCCAATAACACTTACTACTTCAATGTCGCGAATATTAATATTTTCAGGATTCTTTATTATTATGTAATCGTTAGTTGGGTTAGGATAAATTGAAAAACTTTTTTTGCCAAAATCTTTCACACTTAAAGCAGGCAACTCGCCATAGGTAATATTTAATACCGGAGCAAAATCGGGGTCGGTAGCAGGGTAAAAAGCCATTTTGCCATTAGTAGTGGCAGGCGAAGTAATAAGAAACTGTGTAACCTCATTGTTTTTGATAAATGGCAAAGCCGAATCGGGTAAATCTAATCTTACCCAATGCCCATTGTTACTGCTCGAACCAAACACGCATGGCGTGCCGCTGTTGTCGCCAGTAGCAGAAAAATCTACCACATCTACATTAAAGGTGGGGCCAAACTTGCCGTTAACAATGCGCACCTCTAAACTGTTGTTAACAGGGTTAGTGCCTTCAAGCGATAGCCGTCTTAAAAATAAACTGGCTTTAGCCACTGTGGTATCATCCATAGCTACGGTATTAAAAGTTAGAGCCGTGGCAAATTGCTCGCCCGCCACGCCTCCTATCAATAGTGAATCGTACACATTGTTTAAAGACGTAACTGTGCCCGTTTGGGTATTGTTTTCAGCCAGCAGATACAAATCGTCCATCAAAAATTTATGATAAAACTTTTGGGTATGGTAGCCAATAAAATCTTCATAACCTCTTGCCGAAAGGTGAAAGCAATCTTTAGTCAAAAAATAATCGCGCATAGAGTTGGCAGGCGAAGGGTAGCCGGGATTTCCCGCGGGCAACGGCACGCTGCCCGCAGCATAAGTGCCACCGGGAGCCACGCCCAACGGAGTATTTTGCCCAAAAGTATATTGCATTAAGCCTGTGCAATTCACAAATTCTATTTGCGGGTCGGCATCGGC
>CAYSGX010000278.1:0-4513 GCA_964430605.1 uncultured Chitinophagaceae bacterium | reverse complement strand
AAAATAATTCCTTTGGTCAAAAAAATACCATAGGTTTTAACCTGTGGCAAAAGATTAAGCACATTCCGGACACCCTTGTTTTCAAAACCTTACGGGATTTTATATTCTGTTGGCTAATGCCTGACAGTTCCGCATAGATATATACTTACCTTTGCGCTATGGCAACTGCTGAAAAACAAGATATACGCAAGCTTTCTTTAGAAGAAATTACTGCCTGGTTTGCCAAAGCCGGTGAGAAATCTTTTCGTGCCAAACAGGTGTATGAATGGCTTTGGAAAAAGGGAGTTGCTTCTTTTGAAGAAATGACTAATCTTTCTAAAGACCTGCGCTGGTATCTCGAAGACCAGTTTGTAATTAATGCCGTTACCGAAGATTTAATGCAGCAAAGCAGCGATGGCACCATTAAGCTACGATTGAAACTGCACGATGGCGAATTGATTGAAGGTGTAATAATACCTACTGCCACCCGCACTACGGCTTGTGTTTCATCGCAAGTAGGATGTAGTCTTAGCTGTAAATTTTGTGCTACAGGCTTTATGGACAGAAAGCGCAACCTTGACCCGTCTGAAATTTTTGATCAGGTGGTAATCATGAATCAGAAGGCTTTAGAGAATTATGGCAACACGCTCACCAATATTGTTTTTATGGGTATGGGCGAGCCGTTGCTCAATTATAAAAATGTGATGGCAGGCATTGAGCGCATTACTTCGCCCGGGGGCTTAAATATTTCTTCAAAACGCATTACGGTTTCTACCGCAGGGGTGGCTAAAATGATAGTAAAGCTTGCCGATGATGAAGTAAAATTTAATCTGGCTTTATCGCTTCATGCTGCCAACGATGCCAAGCGCAATAAAATTATGGCTATTAACGAAACCAACAATTTAGAAGCATTGGTAGAAGCCTTAAATTATTTCGATGAAAAAACAGGCAACGAAATAACGTTTGAATATATATTGTTCGATGGCTTTAACGATTCGCTGCAAGATGCTAAAGAGCTGGCAGAACTTTGCAAAAAAGTGCCCGCTAAAGTAAACCTGATAGAGTATAATAAAGTAGATAACGTGCCTTATAAAAAAGCGACTTCGGCCAACAGAGATGCTTTTGTAAATTACCTGGAGAAAAATAAAATTATTGCGGTGGTGAGAAGAAGCCGCGGCAAAGACATTGATGCCGCTTGCGGACAACTGGCCAACAAAGCATAACTCTTACTTTTTATCTTTACCCGAAAATTGCCGCCCGATGATATATAAAGCCTCTTTCGATACCACCACCAAAGTGCTTTCTACCGTTATTGTTGCGGCTATATTGGTGATTGTTGCCAACTTTTGGGGCAATATCGCGCAAAGCGTGAGCGCGGGAATGCCGCTGTCTGCTTTCTTCGGAAAAATATTGTTGACACTGCTGCTGCTGGGCATTATAATATTTGTGTTTCTGTATAGCATTAATTATTACCGAATAGAAAACAACACCCTTTATATTCATCGCAGGTTGAATAATGTAGCAGTGCCTGTGGCTGAAATTAAAACGGTGCGTGCTGTAGTCGATGCCGATATGGGTTTGGTTTTCAGAACCTTTGGCGTGGGTGGTTTATTTGGCTATTTAGGCAAGTTCAGCAGCTCTAAATTAGGCTCGCTTACTTATTATGCCACACAAAATAAAAACCGTGTTTTTATAGAACTTCACAATGGCAAAAAATTGTTGATTACGCCCGATGATATGGGTATTGTAGCGAAGTTGCAGTAAAGCAGTATTGCTTTTCTAACAAAATGCTATTCAATTTTTATTTTTTATCTAAGAAATTTTAAACCAAAAAATTGAACCAAACAGTTATTGAATGGGTTTTGTATTTTTGCATAACAAATTGATTTTTAACAACACTTTAAATACTAATAAAATGGCAGAATTATTTAAAAATGCGGTTTACGCAGGCATAGGTCTGGTAGAAACTGTAACCGAAGAAGTAGAAAAAAACTTAAAAGAATTTCAGGAAAAAGGAAAAAATTCTAACAACGAGGCGCGCAAGCTGATGGAAGAGTTTTTTGAAAAAAGCGCTTCTAAAAAAGATGAGTTTGAAGACAAGCTGAACAATGTGGTAGAAAAATTTGGCTACACCAGAAAAGATGAACTGGAAGCTTTAAGAAGAAGAGTAGAAGAACTGGAAGAAAAATTGGCCGAAAAAACCGCTAAAAAAGCTACAGCAGAAGCGTAATCAATCGCATTTTAATTTTTATTAAATGCCGGGCATTTCAGAATGGCCGGCATTTTTAATTAAATAAATTTGCTTTTCAATAGGTTTTGCTATAATTACAAGTAATTTCGCAACCAATAATTTACTTTACAGGCAGTTACCATTCATGATATTTAACGGCAATGCATTCAAACACATAAAAAGAATGCGGGAAATCATAATGATTCTCGTAAAATATGGCTTTGAAGATATTATCGCCAATTCTACTCTTAGAAACATTGTTCCCGAGCGCACCCGGCTTTCATGGATTCGGCAAAACAATCCGGCTTTAGATTATACCAGCTACGAGCGCGTCAGAATGGCGGCCGAAGAGCTGGGCCCCACCTTTGTAAAGCTGGCACAAGTAGTGAGCAACAGGCCCGATATGTTGCCCGGTGAGTTAATTACCGAGCTGGAAAAACTTCAGGATAAAGTGCCGCCTTTCGATTCTAAAAAAGCGAAGCAGATAATTGAAAGAGAAACAGGGCTAAGTATTGATGAGCTGTTCGATGAATTTCACGATAAGCCCATGGCTTCAGCATCTATTGGCCAGGTGCATCGTGCAAAATTAAAAACAGGCGAATGGGTAGTATTAAAAGTGCAACGCCCGGGAGTAAAAGAAATTATCGAGTTAGACCTTTCTATTCTGAAAGAAGCAGTTAAGAGAGCCGAGCGATATTTAAAACGCGAAGGCATTAATAATGCCGATGATGTGGTAGCTACTTTTGAGCGCAGCATGTTGAAAGAGCTCGATTATGAAAATGAAGCGCGCAACCTCGAAAAATTTAAAAAAACATACGAAGAATACAAGAATTTTTACATTCCGAAGGTTTATAAAGAACATTCTACCAGCAAGGTATTGATAATGGAATTTGTGAGTGGCTGTAAAATTTCTGATATAAAGCAATTGAAAGCATGGGGGCTAAGCCCTGAGAAGGTTGCTGAAAATGGTTTTAATATTTACCTCACTCAGATTTTTGAATTTGGTTATTTCCATGCCGACCCGCACCCGGGCAATGTATTGGTAAGGCAAGATGGCGTGATATGCCTTTTAGACTTTGGCATGATAGGAAAATTAATGCCTAAAGACAAATACAACTTTGCCGGAGTATTTGTAAGTTTTGCCCGCCAGGATGCCAAGCAAATGGCATATTTCATGAAAAAACTCTCCGTTGAAGATGAGATAAATGATATGCGCCAGTTTGAGTATGATTTGAATGAAATTATCGATGATTTTGCCACGCTCGATATGAGTGAGGGCAGCCTTGCCGATATGACACAACGCCTGCAAAAGCTCATGTTTATTTATCAGATAAAAGTGCCGAGCGGAGTATTTTTAGTGTTTCGCGCTTTTGCGATTTTAGAAGGTATCGGCAAGCAGTTGTATCCGCAAATGCAAACTTACGATTATGTAAAACCTTTCGGCTTAAAACTTTTGAAAGAGCAATTTAAGCCCAAGAATATTATAGATGAACTGGCTTTTCAGTTTAATCAGCTAAGCTCATTTGTAAATACTTTTCCGCAGGAAGTACGCAGTATAATTTCAAAAACCACACAGGGAAAATTACACTTTGAAGTTGAGCTGCAAGGCTATGGTTATTTGCTGAAAAAAATGGATAGCGTTACCAATCGCATGGCGCTAACTTACATTATCATGGCGCTGATTATCGGCTCATCCATCATGGCAACCGCCAATTTTCCGGGCATAGAAAGAACCTATTTCGGCTTGCCTGTGCTAAGCTTTTTTGGCTTTGCAGGTGCCGGTGGCTTAGGGCTAATTCTTCTTTATTTAATTCTAAGAATAAGGAAATATAAATAAGGACAATTCTAAAAATTCAAAATGCTCATGTTTCACGCCAAAACACTAAATCACAAAGCATTGAAAATCAATTTGAATTTTTCTTCGCGTCTTTGCGCTTTTGCGTGAAATAACCAAATTTTAGAGCCGCCCATAAGCTTATTTCAAAGCCTGCTCTAAATCTTCCAGCAAGTCTTCAATATCTTCAACGCCCACACTTAATCTAAGCAGGTTGTCAACTACGCCTACACGTTCTCTTTCTTCCTTCGGAATAGAAGCATGGGTCATAGTAGCCGGATGATTGATAAGCGATTCTACACCGCCTAAAGATTCTGCCAGAGAAAAAACTTTAAAAGAAGAGGCAACACGAAAAGTATTTTCTACTGAAGTATCTTTCAGCACAATAGAAATCATGCCGCCAAAATCTTTCATTTGCTGCCTGGCAATATCATGGTTGGGTTGGTCTTCAAAGTCCGGCCAATACACTT
>CAYSGX010000277.1:0-4529 GCA_964430605.1 uncultured Chitinophagaceae bacterium | reverse complement strand
AAAACTTTGCAAAGCAGCTGCAGATACCTTGAACGAAGGACTCAAGCTTCTTGGAATTCCGGTAATCGAAAAAATGTAATAGATATTCCACGTTTATTCTTGCAACTATTTTATATGATAATATAGACGGAAGAGTACCTGTGAGGATTGCAATGATATTGCCGGAAGGCTTTTGGGCTTCTGATAATAAGTTGATTGATAATAAAATTGTCGCTGAACTGAACGAGCGTGAAATAAATATAGATATCAGCAAGATTGCTTTCTGTATAGATGAAGATACTTTAGATGCTATTATTGACAAAGAATTGAATGACTTTAAGGCTTTTGCTTCAGAATTTTATGAAGTACACGATAAAGGAATAATCGTAGTTGATGAAGGAAAAAACGTTGCTATTATTAAGCATATATTAGGTTCGTCTGATGCTTCATATATTGCCTCGGCTTATATTCCCGAGAGAGATTTTATTCTGAATATCAACATGACTACCGATTATTACCAGGCATTTCATGAAATGCTGCCAAAGTTTAATACCATGGTGAGGTCTTACCGATTGTTAAAAGAACCCGTTTTGGCGACAAATAATCAGCAATCTAAAAATATTACTAAAACTAACTAAGCAAGCTTTCATCGCATTAATTATTCATTGCAAGAAACGCCTCAATAGCATCATAAATACTATTCAGTTCAGCTTCATTAATGCAATAAGGCGGCATAATATATATGGTGTTCCCAAGCGGGCGCAGCAAAATACCTCTCTCTAAAAAGAATTCATAAATGGTATCTCTTTCCGAATGGAAATAAGATTTGTCTTCATCTGTAAGGTATTCAAAAGCCAGTATAGTACCACGGCTTCTTGGATTTCCCGCATTTTTATAAGATTTTAGTTTTTGTACAAACTGCCCGTGCATTTTTCTTATTAGCGAAATACCATTACAGGTGGCATCTTGCTGAAACAAATCGAGGCTTGCCAAAGCAGCGGCACAGGCAACGGGGTTGGCCGTGTAAGAGTGGCCGTGAAAAAATGTTTTCAGCTTATCATCGCTCCAAAACATTTGGTAAATCTCCTCGGTACATGAAGTTGCACCCAATGCCATAGTGCCGCCTGTTATGCCTTTCGACATTGAAATTATATCGGGCTTGTGTATTAAATAATCGCTTGCAAACATTTTTCCCGTGCGGGCAAAGCCTGTCATTACTTCATCGGCAATGCACAAGATGTTGTGCTCTTTACATAGCGCAATCAAATTGTCTAATGCTTCAGGTTCATACATAATCATGCCTTCGGCACCTTGTACCAATGGCTCAAAAATAAAAGCGGCCACTCTTTTATGCTGAATAATATCTTGCAACTGTTGCAAAGCAATCGTTTCTTTGCCCGCTACAGGTGCATCAATAAAGTTTACATCAAAAAGATTTGGGCTGAAAGGATTGGTATAAGCCGAACGCTGGCTTACCGACATCGCCCCGAAAGTATCGCCATGATAACTGTTTTTGAAAGCTACAATATCATACTTCTCAATACCTTGATTATACCAATATTGAAAAGCCATTTTCAGCGCCACTTCAACGGCAGTAGAGCCATTATCGGAATAAAATATTTTGCTGTGTTTTTCGGGTAGCAGTTTTAACAATCTTTCAGCAAGCTGCACAGCAGGGTAGTGGGTGAAGCCCGCAAATATTACATGTTCGAGCGTATTAAGTTGCTCAAATACTTTTTGTGCAATATAAGGATGCGCATGCCCGTGAGTATTTACCCACCACGAAGAAATGCCATCAATGTATCGTTTTCCGTTTTCGTCATACAAATAAACGCCTTCGCCCCTTACAATTGGAATAGCATTGCCGCTTAATTTCATTTGCGTAAACGGATGCCACACCGATTTTAAATCTCTTTCCTGCAATGTTTTAGAATCGTTCATTTTGCTCTGTTTATTTGTTTCCCGCAAATCTCGCTGATTACGCTGATTGTTATTCACCTGCTTATTATGTTATCTGCAAGAAATTTATTTTTTCTTTTTTGCTGATTTCATTAATTATGTATGTTACTATTCTGCGTTATTTGCGCAATCTGCGGGAAATAATCTTTAAAATGTTCTATACAAGCCAAATACCCAGCGATTGGCAAAATTATTTTGCCTCATCATAGCGCCATTACTTACCCAAAACGGCATATCAAATCTTATGCTGAAAGGTTTGATAGTACTATTCTTTCCCCAACGCTTGATATTGAAAACAATGCCTGCACCGGCATCGGCCAACAGGTTTCTTTCAAATACTTCATTGGTCATGCTGAGGACAAAGTCAATCTTATTCAGCAATTCTTCACTAATTACAATGTTAACTCCTTGATTTCTTCCAACACCTGCATCAGCAAACAAATAGAAGTCTATGTGTAACCAGTTTTTAAATTTCTTAGGCTGAAGTTTTACTAAACCATCTAAATCCAGTTCAGTATTTATTGATGCACCACTTGATGCTAAGGCATAAGCAGCATTGTTATTCATGTCTCTGCTCAAAATCGGTGTACCTGCATAGCCTCTTAAATTCATGCCACCACTTTGCTGAAAGCTGAACATTGCCCGATTATTCACCGAAGCAGGCGGCACATAACCTTTAGAGCGCAGCAAAGCATAATCCATCAGTTCTTCATTGTTGGCTCCGGTATAACTCAATGCCGATTCATAAGGAATATTGCTGCCAAAACCATAGCGGGCATAGAAACGTGTGCGCAATTGTAATTTCCAGAAATTAGTATAGTTAATCTTGGTAGCTTCCAAATAAGAATAGTCATAATCGGAAGCAATACTGTTGCTGCGCAAAGTCATGTTCAGTTTGCCTGTGCCATGCTCATAATTGTAGCGATGATTCCATTCCAGATTAATACTGTTGTTGATTTTTTCAGTAGGCCATAAACCATTTATTACATAAAAATCAGAATTTATTTTAGGCCTTGTCATCAGCTTCATATAGGCTGAAATACTGCTGTTGCGAATCTTTTGGGTAAATCCGGTTCTATAAAATTCTAAACCCTCCACATAACCCGAAGTATAAAATACTGAAAGTCCTTTGATGATTTTATTCAAGCCCGTTTCATAATCAACCCGGTAATTGATAATGTCGTAAAGATTATTGCTTTGGTTGAATAATACATCCTGATATCTTGTTGTGCTGCCCTGTGCAAGTGTAGTGGGAAACCAAATACTCATGCTCATTTTATGCTTGTACTGCATATAATTTCCATTCAGATGCCAGCCGAGTTTAAAGCCGTCAATGGCATTCCACCATAATTCGGGGCGGGTGTAAATATGATATTTATGCCAGTCTAATGGTTGGCGCAAACGCTTATCCCAATGCCATTGAGTGTGTGAACGTTTAGCGTTGTTCAACATAGTAATATCAGCCAGACGATTGCTGGGGTCAATAATTATGTCTTTAATTTTTTCGGGTGTTTGAATTTTGGCGGTATAAGTGGGTTGTAATTTCTGCCAGCCAATCCATCTTGGAAGGATAGTCGCATCGGTTTTCTTTTCAAACCATCCATTCGGTATATGATAATGAAGCGTATCATTATTTTTCAGCACTACTGCAAAATCAAGTGGCATTTGCATTTCGCCTTTGCGTTTGAAAGTGACATTGTAAGTGGCTTTTTTATCCCCCTCCAACTCCCCCTTAAAAAGGGGGAGGGTTTCGGCTTTCTCATTTTTCGACTGTTGTCCGTTGTCTGCTGTCTGTCGTCCGTTTCCTTTTTCACGTCTGACTTTTTTCACAGCATAGTCAATTGTCTTGGTTGTTTCCATCCACTGGTCGAAAAACCAGTTTAAATCTGCTTTGGTGTATTGTGTAATACTGTTTCTGAAATCTTCAGGATAAGGATGTGCCATTTTCCATTGATTGAAATAATGTTTCATGGCATTCTGAAACAAGCTATCGCCCAGCACATATTGCAGGTTATAGAGCATAGTTGCGGTTTTGGCATATACATGGCGATAGCCTCCGCCTTGTCGCAAAGCTCCGTTGAACATATCACTGTGTGTGTTGAGCGGCATATCATTGTGGCGCACTGCATCTGTTAAGTATCCCAAGTAAGCGCGGGTGTCTCTTGCAGGAAGTTGCGGTACAGTGTTCCATTTTTTTTCTGTTATCAGTTCAGATGAATCGGGCGGAATATTTTCTAAAGCCCAAACGGTGATAAACTGTGTGAAGCCTTCGTCCATCATAGCGCGATAGGTTTCGTTACTGCCAATCATGCCGTAGAACCAGTTGTGTCCCACTTCGTGGGCAATTAGGGCTTTGTTATTTGGATAGAAACCTCCACACAAAGTCAGCATGGGATATTCCATGCCATCGCGGGCATCAGCCACTATCATTTTCGGATAAGCATATCTTCCGAAATCTTTTGAAAATAATGCAACTACTTTTGCCGTGTAATCTGCCACAGGCTGCCAGTTGGCAGCATTCTGTTCCTGCACCAAAGCAATACACTGCACGTCTTCCCAATAGGTTTCGCCAATGCGATAAGTGGGGTCGG
>CAYSGX010000276.1:0-4530 GCA_964430605.1 uncultured Chitinophagaceae bacterium | reverse complement strand
CGAAGGCAGTGGCGACCAGGTGCCTTTCTTAAACATGTTCTGAATTGAGAAATTGGTGAAGTTTACGCCCACCGTACCCACAATACCTCTGCCTCTGCCTCCCCATCCTGCGGAAAGTTCCAACTGGTCTGATAGTTTTTCTTCAACATGATATTCAATATCTACCGTTCCTTTTTCAGGATTAGGAATAGGCCGCACGTCCATTGCTTCAGGATTGAAATATCCCAGGTTTACAATTTCTCTTTGCGAGCGGATTAAATCAGAACGGCTGAATTTGCTGCCCGGCAAAGTTCTCAATTCGCGCCTTATTACATGCTCATTGGTTTTGGTATTGCCATAAATGCGCACTTCATTAATAGTGGCTTGCGCGCCTTCATAAATCCTAATTTCTAACTCAATAGAATCATCAACTACAGCAATCTCTACAGGCGTAATTTGGAAGAATAAATAGCCATCGTCCATATACAGTGAACTGATATCGGTGCTGCTTTGGCTCATGTATAATTTCTCATCGAGCACTGCCGAATTATATACATCGCCTTTTTTGATGTCTAAAATTTTATTTAAAACTTCGGTAGAATATTTAGTGTTTCCTTTCCATGTAATGTTTCTGAAATAATACTGGTCGCCTTCATTTACATGAATATCTATGCGTATTCTTTCGTCTTTTAAATACACGGTATCGTAGGCTATAGAAGCATCTTTATATCCTTTGGTATTATAGTAGTCTATTACTTTTTTCTTGTCTTCTTCATACAGCTCCTTATTGTATTTTGAAGATTTAAAGATGTTGGGATTGGAATATTTCCCGGCATATTTAATCACTTTTGACGGGGCCAGTTCGTTCAACACATCCATTACCGTAGCGCCTTCCATGGCATCTTTAATATTCTTTCTGTTGAATATTTCTTTAGCTCCTAATCGCGGCACTTCACGGGTTTCTTTCATTTGCTTTTTCAGCTTGGCAGCGGTCATTACCGTGTTGCCATGAAAAGTGATGCTTTCAATCTTTACTTTTTTGCCTTTGCTGATATTAATTTCCAGCACAACACTGTTGCGCAGGCTTGTATCAGGAATTTCTTCCATTCTGATAATGGCATTAGAAAAGCCTTTTTCCTTATAATAATTTCTGATGGTTTGGGTGGCGTTGTTCTTGGTATTTTCAGTAACCACCCTCCCTTTTACCAAACTGATTTTTTCGCGTATATCGTCAGCTTCAGATTTTTTTACGCCTTTAATTGAAAACTTGGAAAGCCGTGCGCGTTCCTGCAAATAAATATCTAAAAAGGCCCGGTTGCCCATTGTTCTGGTAATGCGGATTTGCACATCGGTAAACAAGCCTTGGTCCCAAAGATTACGTACAGCTTTAGAAACAAAATCGCCCGGCACTGTAATTTCATCGCCCACTTTTAAACCCGAAAGAGATATTAACACATCGGGGTCTAAATATTTTGTGCCTGATATGGTGATGCCGCCAATAACATATTCGGTAGGAGAACTATAACTGATGGTTTTTTCTTGTGCTGAAACGGAAACCGCACCTGTTAAAAGCAATGCCGCGAAACACACAAAAAGCAATTGTTTTTTTGCATTCACCGAAAAAATCAACTTGCTGAATTGAATATTATTTGAAAAGCTTTTTATCATTTTTTTGCTAACTGCTCACTGGTTTTGCCAAATCTTCTTTCACGGTGCTGATAGCTGATAATAGCGTTATATAAATCTTCTTTTCTGAAATCGGGCCAAAGCACTTCCGTAAAATACAATTCAGAATAAGCTATTTGCCAAAGTAAAAAATTGCTGATGCGATTCTCGCCACTGGTTCTTATCAATAATTCAGGGTCGGGAATGCTATGAGTATATAAATGTTGAGATATTGTTTCGTTAGTAATGTTTTCAGGCTGTAACGTGCCTGTTTTTACTTTTTCCGAAATGGCTTTTACGGCTTCTACTATTTCGTCTTTCGAGCCATAGCTCAGCGCCAATACCAATTCTAATTTGTTGTGATTTTTGGTAAGTTCTTTTAATTCTAAAAGGCTTTTATATGCCTTGGCAGGTAACTGGTCTATTCTGCCTATGGTATTGAGCTTAATGCCGTTTTTGATAAATGTGTCGGTTTCTTTCTTAATGGTTTCAATTAATAATTCCATTAAAGCATTTACCTCAAACTTCGGGCGGTTCCAGTTTTCACTGCTGAAAGCGTATAATGTTAAATATTTTATGCCCAGTTCGGCACAGGCTTCGGTGGTTTCGCGCACTGCGGTTACACCGTTTTTATGTCCAAAAATTCGGTTAAAGCCTTTGCCTTTTGCCCAACGCCCGTTGCCATCCATTATAATGGCAATATGCTGTGGCAGGTTTTCAGGCTTTATTTGTTCTTTTAAAGACATGGTTCAGAAGTGCGCAAATTTAACCTTAATTGATGAAAAAATTGCCCAAGGCATATATAAATAAGCGTGTTAAAGTTTATTAACCGGGTTTTTAGCAATGAAAACAACTTAAAACAACCTTTTACCTGCGCCCACTACTTTTGAAGGGCTTGGGCATTTTACCTTTAATATGGTGTAGGTTAAAGAAATGCCGGTAAATAAAAAATGGTCTTTCTTTGGAGATGTTCCTCTCTGTTTTCCGGGAATGCCTATCGGCTCGCCAATTTCTATTGATCTGTCGGAAAGATTTTCTGCCATTTGGCTGGTTCCATCGCCATTAGAAAAGCCCGAAGGATATACGCCACTTACATCATCTAAATAATCGGTAAAAGTTCTGCGCACGCCCACTTCTATGCCTAATGCCCACATAGGGCGAAAAGCATATTTAAAACCTCCGCCTGCAATAAATGCCATGTTGATGCGTGAATAGGGGCGTTTTTCACCATCAGGATTTTTTTGCCCTTCGGTACCCAGGTCTCTTAAATTAACTTTTTCGCCTTCAAACTCTGCCGTGGGATTAAAATAGAAGACCGAAAAACCAACAGTTAAATAGGGTGTAAACTTAAATTCATCGCGCTCTTTTTCGTAGCGCATAAAATTAAATTCCATCTCGTTTGAAAGCTCAAAAACATTTGTTTTGAAAGAAAGATTGCGGGCTTTTTGGTAAGGATAGGCGCTTGCCAAATCTTCATAAGCCAATACTCCAACGTTCAATCCTGTTTTATATGCCCACCTGTTGCTGAAATTATTGCGCAATATCATGCCACCGCCCGGCCCCAGGTATTCAAAACTGGTATTGGTATTTAAATCGCCAAAATAATTTGAAACGCCTATCCAGCCACCTATTTCCCACTGCTGTGCAAAGGCACCCGATAAAAAAAGCCAAAATGATAAAATTACTGAAGCTAAAAATTTCACTATAGATGCCTATTTACTCACAAAATAAAAATGCGAAAGTATGAAACGAATAAAAGAAAGATTTATTTTAACATTATACTTTCTGCTGAAAATTACCCTACCAATGAAATATCGAAATGTACTAATTCGATAAACTCTTGTACGCGCTCGTCTAATTCGTCTTTAGTAATTTCTTTCAGCCTTTCGTTGCCAAATTTTTCTACGCAGAAAGAAGCTAATGCCGAACCGAAGATTACCGCACGCTTCATATTGTCGAAAGACACATCGCGGGTTGCCGCTAAATAGCCAATAAAGCCTCCGGCAAAAGTATCGCCTGCCCCGGTGGGGTCGAACACTTCTTCTAATGGCAAAGCGGGGGCAAAAAACACATTGTCGCCATGAAACAATAATGCGCCATGCTCGCCTTTTTTAATAATAAGATATTTAGGCCCCATAGCCAGTATCTTGTTTGCAGCCTTAATAATTGAGTATTCGCCTGTTAACTGACGTGCTTCGGCATCGTTTACGGCTAATAAATCTACCTTTTTGATTACCTCATGTAAAGCGTCTAACTGAGTTTCCATCCAAAAATTCATGGTATCCATCATAATCAGCTTAGGGCGCGATTGCAATTGGTCTAACACACGCATTTGTACTTGTGGCGTAAGGTTGCCCAGCATTACAAATTCAGGGTTTTTATATGATTCGGGCAAAACCGGGTCGAAATCGCCCAATACATTCAATTCCGTTGCCAAAGTATCGCGGGTGTTCATATCCATGTGATACTTGCCGCTCCAGAAAAATGATTTTTCACCTTTTTTCACCTGTAAGCCTTCGGTAACTACGCCTCTTTCTTCTAAAGATTTAATTTCTTCAAAATCATAATCATCGCCTACTACCGATACCAGTTGAATATTATTTACAAAATTACTTGCCGACCAAGAGGCATATAATGCCGAGCCGCCAACAATTTTATCGGTTTTTCCAAAAGGGGTTTCCAGTGCGTCAAAGGCTACAGTGCCAACAATTACAATGCTCATAAATAAAGTTTTAAAAAAATTTCTGCAAATATTGCACTATTTAGTTGTAAAGCCTAAATTTGCACCCACTTAATTGCTACGCAGGTAATAATTATTTGGTATAATCCTCGGTAGCTCAGCTGGTTAGAGCACATGACTGTTAATCATGGGGTCGCTGGTTCGAG
>CAYSGX010000275.1:0-4566 GCA_964430605.1 uncultured Chitinophagaceae bacterium | reverse complement strand
ATAGCCTCACCACAAAATATTTACCAATAGATGCCGAGCGCGGTAATGTACTGGCAGAAGATGGAAGCTTAATGGCTACCTCTTTGCCCTTCTTTGAAATTCGTTTCGATGTGAGTGCCGATGGATTAAAAGATTCAGCTTTCTATAATAATGTAGAAGCATTGGCGCAACAAATGTCCGACCATTTTAAAGACCATTCTAAAAAACATTATCATCAAAAATTAGTGAAGGCCCGCAAGGCAGGCAAGCGCTACTTGCTTATCAAAAAAAATATTACCTACCCCGAACTTCAGATTGTAAAAACCTGGCCCATTTTTAATAAAGGCAGAAACAGAGGCGGCTTCATTGTAATACAGCGAAACAAAAGAGTGCAGCCTTTTGATTTACTGGCTAACAGAACTATTGGTTTTGTGCGCGACAGCATTGCGGCAGTGGGTATTGAAGGCAGCTTCGATTCCATTTTAGCAGGTGTTAAAGGCAAGCGTTTAATGCAAAGGCTTTCAGGAAATGTTTGGATTCCGGTGAACGAAGAAGAAGAATACAGTTCTATTCATGGCAGCGATATTGTTACCACAATCGATATTGAATTACAAGATGTTTTAGAGTATGCTTTAATGAATGCTATCGATTCTAATAAAGCAGATCATGGCTGTGCGGTTTTAATGGAAGTGCAAACCGGGAAAATTAAAGCCATTGCCAATCTCGGAAAAAATAAAGGCGGAAATTATTGGGAGCAATATAATTATGCGGTGGGCGAAGCTACTGAGCCGGGTTCTACTTTTAAGTTAATGTCGGCATTGGCTTTAATAGAAGATGGCTTAGCCAATACCAATACCATCATTGATATTGAAAGAGGGCATAAAAAGTTTTATGACAGAACCATGCATGATTCAGAAAATCATGACATGACAGAAATTACACTGAAGAAATGCTTTGAAAAATCATCGAATGTAGGCTTTGCCAAGCTGATAGATTATCACTACCAGCACAATCCGCAAAAGTTTTTAGACAGAATACATGCGGCAGGATTACACGAGTCATTAGGTTTTGAAATTAAAGGTGAAGGCAAGCCATTTATTAAACAACGTAAAGACAAAACATGGTCGGGTGTAACACTGCCGTGGATGGCCATTGGTTATGAAATGACTATGACACCCTTGCAAATATTAGCCTTCTACAATGCCATAGCCAACGATGGTAAAATGGTGAAGCCTTATATAGTAGAAAAAATTCAGCGCAACGGTGTAACGGTAGATTCGTTTGGCACTACTGTTTTAAGAGAAAATATTTGTTCTGAAAACACCGCCAGACAATTAAGAAAAATGCTGGAAGGCGTAGTGCAGGAAGGCACTGCCACCAATGTGAAAAATGCCTACTACAATATCGCAGGTAAAACAGGCACAGCAAAAGTTTTAGATAAAGAATTTGGCTACAAACAAAAGACTGCCTACCAGGCTTCGTTCTGTGGTTACTTTCCTGCTGAAAACCCGCGCTACTCTTGCGTGGTAGTAATTAGTTCTCCATCAACAGGATTGTTCTATGGCTCTAAAGTAGCAGCGCCTGTATTTAAAGAAGTGGCCGATAAAATTTACGCTACCTCATTCGATATGCACCCGCAGGTAAACAGTAATAAAAAAGTAATTACTGAAAATTTTTCTGAAAACTATAAAGGCTACCATACCGATATGGCAATAGTAGGAAAAGTAATTGCCCTGAAAAATATTACTGCCGATGATGAAACCGATTGGACAGCAGTGAAAAAACAAGAATCAAGAACCGTTTCCACTGCAATAAAATATAGCGAGAAGTTTATTCCCGATGTAACAGGCATGGGGCTTAGAGATGCTTTGTATTTGCTTGAAAGTAAAGGGTTGAAAGTGAAAGTTGTAGGTAAAGGCATGGTAAAAAAACAATCGTTGCAAGCAGGTAACACTTTTCAAAAAGGACAAGAAATAACAATTGAATTAAGCTGATGAAACTACTGCGCGACATATTATATAAGGTGCGTTTAGAGCAAGTGCAAGGCGCTACCGATGTGGCAGTTTCATCTGTTACATTCGATTCAAGAAGTGTAACACAAGGTTGTGTGTTTGTAGCCATAAAAGGCACACAAGCCGATGGGCACAATTACATTCAGCAAGCTATCGATAAAGGCGCTGTTGCCATTGTGTGTGAAGCGATGCCGGGTATCAATTCAGCAAATACTTATACCACTGTAATTGTAAAAGACTCTTCGGAAGCGTTAGCATTCATAGCCGGAAATTTTTATGATAATCCTTCTGAAAAGCTACAATTGGTGGGCATTACAGGTACTAATGGGAAAACTACTGTAGCAACTTTAAGCTATAATTTATTCAGAGAGTTGGGCTATTCATGCGGGTTGCTTTCTACTGTTCAGAATGAAATTAATGGCGTAGTAATTCCTGCTACACACACTACACCCGATGCTATTCAGATAAATGCGCTGTTAGCAAAAATGGTTGAAGCAGGTTGTACGCATTGCTTTATGGAGGCAAGTTCACATGCTATTCATCAGCAACGTGTAAGAGCATTAGATTTTAATGTAGCCGTGTTTACCAATATCACCCACGACCATTTAGATTATCACGAAACATTTGATAATTACATAAAAGCTAAAAAGAAACTGTTTGACGATTTGCCGACACATGCTACAGCAATTGTAAATATTGATGATAAGCGTGGTATGGTAATGGTGCAGAATACTAAAGCCACCATTAAAACTTTCAGTTTAAAAAGTCTTTCAGATTACAAAGCAGTTATTCTTGAAAACACTTTTTCAGGTTTAATTCTGAACATAAACGGGCATGAGCTATACACGAGAATAGTAGGTGAGTTCAACGCTTACAATTTGCTTTCCATTTATGCTGTTGCAGTTTCGTTAGGTATTGATGAAGTAACTGCACTAACTGCCCTTAGCAAATTAAATGCTGCTGAAGGCAGGTTTGATTATATCGTTTCTGCCAACGAAAAAATTGTAGGCATAGTTGATTATGCGCACACACCTGATGCTCTGAAAAATGTATTGGCAACCATTAAAGCCATTCGCACTTACAATGAAAAAGTAATTACTGTGGTGGGCTGCGGTGGCAATCGCGACAAAGCCAAACGTCCCGAAATGGCTCGTATTGCTTGCGAATTGAGCAATCAGGTAATACTTACTTCCGATAATCCGCGTAACGAAAAAGCAGAAGATATTATTGAAGAAATGCGTAAAGGTGTTGAGGCACAACACTATAAAAAAGTATTAAGCATCACCGATAGGAAAGAAGCTATCAGAGCTGCTTGCATGATGGCAGGCAAACATGACATTATTCTGCTGGCAGGAAAAGGGCACGAAAAATATCAGGAAATAAACGGAGTAAAATACGATTTTGACGATAAAAAAAATTTAAGCACAACATTAAACGAGTTAGAGAAATAAAAAAGCCTCCTCTAAATCTCCTCCTTTAGGAGGAGACTTCAGGAAGTACAAATGATAATTATGAAAACGAAAATTAAAATTATAAACCTATAAAAAAGTCCTCCCTGTAGGGGAGGATTTAGGAGGGGCTTATGCTGTATTATATCTTCAAATTCTTAGACAATCAATTCGACCTGCCGGGTACGGGGCTGTTTCAGTTCATTACCTTCAGGGCCGCATTCGCGTTGATTCTGTCGCTCATCATTACCATCTACTTTGGTAACAGGATTTTGAAAATGTTACTAAGGTTGCAAGTGGGCGAGTCCATTCGCGACTTGGGTTTAAACGGTCAAAAAGAAAAAGAAGGCACGCCAACAATGGGTGGTTTAATGATTCTTTCCGCCATACTGATTCCTACTTTATTATTTGCTGATTTAAAAAATATTTATGTGTGGGTAATGATACTCACAACGGTATGGATGGGAGCTATCGGGTTTCTTGATGATTACATAAAAGTTTTCAAAAAAGATAAAAAAGGCTTAGCCGGAAAATTCAAAATTGTTGGTCAGGTTGGTTTAGGTTTAATAGTGGGCGCGGTACTTTTTTTGCACGATGATGTAACCGTTCGTCACGAAATTAAACAGGCCGAATTTCAGCAATTGCAAGCCGAAGGCGAAACAACAGTACATCAGTTCAAAACCAAATTTTATAAAGATGTAAAAGAGTTAAGCACCACCATTCCGTTTCTGAAAAATCATGAATTGGATTATGAAGGCATTGTAAAATCAATTGGTCTTGACAATCCCTTCATCATTTTTATTTTCTTTTTAGGCATTGTAACCTTCATTATCACCGCGGTATCAAACGGTGCCAATATCACCGATGGCATTGATGGTTTAGCTACCGGAACTTCTGCAATAATTGGTGTTACGCTATTGGTGTTTGCTTATGTTTCGGGCAACATTATTTTCTCTGATTACTTGGGTATAATGTTCATTCCGCACACAGGCGAGCTGGTAGTTTTTGCCGCGGCTTTCGTTGGCGCATGTGTTGGTTTCTTGTGGTTCAATGCTTACCCGGCACAAGTGTTCATGGGCGATACAGGAAGCCTTGCATTAGGCGGAATTATTGCATCGTTCGCGTTA
>CAYSGX010000274.1:0-4573 GCA_964430605.1 uncultured Chitinophagaceae bacterium | reverse complement strand
GCCTGCGACAGCCGGTGGCTATACGGTAGGGGTGCTGGTGCAGACCAATTTCGGCGGGGTGCTCGAAATAGCAGGCGTGCCGGTTGGAAAAGAGCTGGGTAAGTATTACCTGAAAGACCAGCTAAACAACCCTGTAGACGGCAGCTGTATGATCGTAGTGGCAACCGATGCGCCCCTGGACGCGCGCAACCTGGAGCGCCTGGCCAAACGGGCATTTATGGGACTGGCAAAAACAGGAGGAATTGCCAGTAACGGCAGCGGCGATTATGTGATCGCTTTCTCTTCGGCCGAAACGGTAAGAATTGCCCATAACACCGGTTCGCAATTGCAGGTGTTGGCAACCGTTCAAAACGACGATATGTCTCCCTTATTTCTCGCGGCTATTGAAGCCACCGAGGAAGCTATTCTTAACTCGCTGTTTGCTGCCCAAACTATGACGGGGCGTAACGGTAACAAGGCAGAAGCCCTGCCAAAAGAAAAAGTTGCTGGTATTTTAAAAAAGTATAACCGATACAAACTATGAGCCGGGTATTTATCAATAATGATTTTTATGAAGAAGAAAAAGCCCTGATAGGTACGCGCGACCTTGCTTTGCAACGTGGGTACGCTGCTTTTGATTACTTCAGGACAGCGAATAATAGACCGCTTTTCCTGGAAGATTATCTCGACCGTTTTTTTAACTCGGCCCGGAAGATGTTTATCACTGTTCCTTTAAGCCGCGATGAACTGAGGGAAGTTATTTACAGGCTGATTGCAATGAACAATATCCCACAAAGCGGGTTAAGGATGATTGCTACGGGAGGGTATACAGCAGATAGCTATACGCCGGTGCAGGGCAACCTCATTATACAGCAACAGGCCTTGCACTTGCCGTCGGCAGAACAGTTTGAGAAGGGTGCGAAAATAATGACCCATTCTTATATGCGCGATTTACCGCAGGTGAAGTCCATTAATTACCTGATGGGGATCTGGTTGCAGCAGCAAATGAAAGAGAGAGGGTTAGATGATGTATTGTATTACCAGGATAATATTATCTCCGAGTTTCCGCGGGCGAATGTTTTTATGGTTACCCAAAACGGGGAATTGGTTACCCCTTCCGGAAATGTTCTGGAAGGCATCACCCGTAAAAATATACTGGCGCTGGCGCCGGTGCAGCAACGCGATATCAGGTTGCCTGAATTGAAGGAAGCGGCCGAGGTATTTATGACCAGCACCACCAAACGTATTTTACCGGTTGTGGCAATCGATGGCCGGGTGGTGGGCGATGGAACGGCAGGGGCTTTAACCCGGCAACTCGCCGAAGAATTGATGACGCTTGAGATATGATAACCTGGTGGGCCGATAAGTTGATGCTGTAAAGGTACTGGGCAACCGGCTCACCGGTAACGATCGTCTTTATTATACAGGCCTTTTGTTTTCAACTATTTTTAAAATGAGTTGTTAATATTCTCTGTTCGGGGGTGGGCCGCACCCCTAAAGGAAGGAGCGCAGCCGGGTAAGATTCTTCAGTCCACGGCCCATACCACCTTTCATTTTAAAAAGCATTATTTTCGCAAAATGACGGAATTACCTGTTACCACTAAAATTAAAAAACCCGACTGGCTTCGTGTAAAACTGCCGATAGGTGAAGAGTATAAACATGTGCGCAGCCTGGTAGATACCCATAAATTACATACTATTTGTGAAAGCGGCAACTGCCCGAACATGGGGGAGTGCTGGGGCGCCGGCACCGCCACTTTTATGATACTGGGTAATATCTGTACCCGCTCATGCTCGTTTTGTGCCGTGAAAACCGGCCGCCCCACAGAGATAGATTGGGACGAGCCCAACCGTGTGGCAGAAGCTGTAAAACTAATGGAAGTAAAACATGCCGTATTGACTTCGGTAGATAGAGACGAGTTGAAAAATGGCGGCTCTATGGTGTGGGCAGCTACCATCAGAAAAATCAGAGAAGTAAGCCCCGCAACGACATTAGAAACACTGATACCTGATTTTAAAGGCAATATGGATGCCGTAGATGATATTGTGGCAGTAGCTCCCGAAGTAGTTTCGCATAATATGGAAACGGTAAAAAGATTGTATCGTTTAGTGCGCCCGCAAGCCAAATACGAAAGAAGCCTTGCAGTGATTCAAAGACTGAAACAAGGCGGCATGAGAACCAAATCGGGCTTTATGGTGGGACTGGGTGAAACCCACGATGAGGTATATGAACTGATGGAGAACTTAGTTTCTCATGGTTGCGATGTATTAACCATAGGGCAATACCTGCAACCCACCAAAATGCACCTTGAAGTAGCCGAATATGTTACGCCCGAAACTTTTGCCATGTATAAGGAAGAAGGCTTAAAGCGCGGCTTTAAATATGTAGAAAGCGGCCCTTTGGTGCGCTCGTCTTATCATGCCGAAAAACATTTGGCATAGTTAGCTTCAATACTTAATAGTTCCCAACACACCATTATGGTCTGAAAGGTCTTTGTATTTTTTATGCCAGCGTTGCTGATACTGAACCACTTCTCTTTTAATTGACTCTGCGGGCACACCATTGGCTCTATAGAAAATATAATCAATCACTTTTCTATCATCGGGTTTATGAGATTTCATATCGTTGAGCAAACCATCGGAAGTACAACATAATTCGCCCGATATATCGCCATCATCGGCATCGATAGTTGCCATCATGGTCTTGTAGTTTACATCATCATTTTTGCGGGTATTAAAATCTCCACAAAGTAATTGAGGCACATTTTCTTTACGATGTTTATCAATGAAGTTTCTTAACTGTTTGTATTGGCTGTGTTTAATTTGCGGAGGGCCGCCCGCCTGTAAATGTGTGCCCAAAACCTGAATATGCTGCCCGTTGGGCAATACTACTTCTACCATTAAGCAGCCTTTTCTTGCAAATTTATCGGCACCTTCTTTTTCTTTCCATTTATAAGGAAACTGCCATTTTTCTACAATCGGAAACTTACTGTAAATCACAATGCCGCTATTGGTAAATATAAAGGGCAAGATTCTGTTGGCAGGGCCTGCCTTGTATGCGTAAGTATCTTTAAGCCTTCGCTTTAATATTCTTCTGGCACGGATATCAAAGGCTTCCTGAAACACTACGATATCTATGCTGTCGTTTATAATTTTTTCGGGAATTAGCCGTGCTCTTTTAATAGGCCCTCTTCTTACCGGAAATACCAGTCTCGGCAACATTTGAATATTCCACGAAAGTACTTTTAATTCATTAACCGTAGTTTCTGTATTGGTAGTAATACTACTAACTGCTGAAGCCGGAAAGGTTTCCTGCGCTGTAATGTATTCTGAATAAAAAAGGAGCAGTATTAGGTATGCAAGTTGTTTTTTCATTGTTCTGAAACTACCATTATTTCAACGGCATAATGGTCTGAGAGGTTTTTACGTTTTTCGTGCCATTTAGCGGTAAAGGCAATCACTTTTCTTTTTGAATACTGCACTTTATTGCTGTTGTCTTTAATAAAAATATAGTCTAAAACTTCACGATACGCACCGCCTGCCGCCAAATCGTTTTCTTTGGCATCGTAAGTATATTGCAAACTGCTTTCCAGCGGCCCATCCTGAACCTTTAATGTTTCAAGCATAAGGTTGTAGTTTTTTCTGTCATTTTTAGGGGTGTTAAAATCTCCGCAAACTAATTGAGGCACTCCTTCTGCTTCATACCGGTGCAATAGTTGTTGTAATTCCTGAAACTGTGAATGACGGATTTCATCTTTCTTTTTAGAAGCTCCGGCTTGCAGGTGTGTTCCGGCTACATGATACTTCTTTCCGTTTTTGTTTATTTCTACCAGCAAGGCGCCTTTGCGGGCAACTTTATCTACCCCGGTGGCTCTTTTGTAATCAAGCTCATCTAAAAATTTCATGGGGTGCTTTGATAAAATCCACACGCCACTGTTCATACGGAATAAACTGGGCTTCGCATTGGCAGGGCCTTCCTGATAAGGGTAGTTTTTGCGCAGCAATTTCGATAAGCGGTAACGGGCATCTCTTTCAAAAGCTTCCTGAAAAACAATGACATCATAATCGGCTTCGTTCATTTGCTCGGCAATGTATTGTACGCGCTTTGCCTGCCCCACGCTTTTAACCGAAAGCGGCAGCATGTAGATATTCCATGATAATACTTTAAGCGAATCTTGTTGGGCTTTAACGAAATGCGGAACAGCAATAAAGCTTGCAGTGATAAAGAATACGATAAGGCGCAACATATTTTTCATTACTTAAAATTTCCCGAAAGGTATTGTTTCCGGTTTCATTTACCGCTAACTTATACGATAAGTATTTATTAATGTTATAAAAACCGAAAGTTAACAAAAAGACAAGACCATAAAATGAGCTAAAGAGTTGCTTGAGCAATTATTTTTTATGAGATTGTAAATATTGATATAAATAGTAGCGGATGTTACTACCAAACAAGATTGACTAATTTATCAGCATCACCGATTTAAAAAAGGATTAAAAGATTTCACGGAAAATGATTGTTGGTATTTTCAAAATCTGTGTAATCCTGTAATACCGTTTATATTTCAATATTAGCCTAATGCTTTACGGTATT